>CAYPXQ010000161.1:0-13132 GCA_964414685.1 uncultured Actinomycetota bacterium | reverse complement strand
TTGATCATAGAGGAAGAAGATAAGGAGCCCAGGTATGTCCTGGGAAATATCGAAAGGAAGCTTAATCTCTTCAGGGAATTCGACACCGCCAGGGAAGGGGAAAGCGGAAGCCCCATACTGAGCCGGGGATGCAGGCTGGTAGGGATAGTAATAAAGAATAATTCTGAATATACTCCTATTTCCGATGTGACAGATGCCATAGACCGGCTGCCGGAAGAGTGATGTTATATGACAGCATTTGCCATAGTCTCATTTTTTCAGCTGACCTTTATCCCGGGATTTATCTTCCTCAAGTTTTTCAGGTTAAGGAATACGGGTTTTCTGGGTACCATTATCTATAGTTTTGGACTCAGCCTGCTCATAAACTACCTTCTGGTCTACCACCTGGCCCTGGCAGGCATATATGTCCCGGCAGCAGTCTATGCCATACTTGCAATAGAGCTGATACTTGCTGTCATACTGGTCCTCAAAAAAAGGCTTATTTTAAGCGGCAGGCTTTACCTGGATCTGTCCTCAGAGATGAGGAGCTTTCCGCAAAATATAATGCCTGTTTTATCCATACTGGCCATACTGGGATCGTTTTATTTCTTTTTCGCCGATTATATGGGGGTGTTTACCCACTGGGATGCTGTGTTTTCCTGGAACAGATGGGCTATCGACTGGTATTTAAATGATATCCCGCAACTGACATATCTTTACCCTCAGCTCATACCGGCAAACTGGTCACTTTCATATATGATGATGCAGGACAGCAGCCTCCAGTTCACGGCAAGGTCTATTATGCCCCTGTTTGCCATCCTGGTACCGGTCATATTCTTTGACCTTTATCTTCAAAAAAAGAAAATGGCTTTCCCGGTCTCTATTATATTTTTTTCCATTCTGGTTCTTCTTTACAGCATACCCTATATAGATTCCGGCTATGTAGACTTTGCCTCTGCCTTCCTGTCGGCAGCTGCCTTCCATGCCATGCTTGCAACTGATAAGGAAAAACCTGAAAGCAGGCAGGTATTGGTAGCATTTATGCTGGCTTCCGCAGCTGCTGCCGCCAAACAGGCAGGCTTTATAATACTGGTATTTGCCATCATATGGTTTATCTGGCTTATGGCAGTAAACCGGCAAGCCCTGGAAAGAAAAGTGATCCTCAAAAATGCGCTGGCGGTCCTGCTCGTCATGCTTATAAGCCTGTACTGGTATATAATTAAGGCAGCCGATATTGCCAGGGGCAGGGATTTCAGCACCCTGAGGTTCCTGCTGGTAGACATCCACCATGATGCCGGTATTTGGGAAAGATTTTTAAGCGGCCTGGAGCTTCTCCGGGCAAATCCCGTATTTCTTCTGGTGCTGGCAGCCCTGTCGTTTATGGCCCTTTTTGATAGAAGGTCCAGGTGGTTTACACTGGGTATAACCATTCCCTCATTTTTGCTGTGGGCTTTTTTCTTCAGCTATGATGACAGGAATATCATAATGACTTTTCCCTTCCTGGCCTGGTCCGGCGCTTCGGGAACCATATTTCTGCTGGAAAAGATAGGGGCGGAAAAGCTCCTTGCCAGGTTTTCATCAAAATATCCGGGCCTTTTTAAGAGGAGACCTGATATAAGGATAAAGCTGTGGCCCAGACATGTATCCTTGCTGCTGGCGTTTTCCATTATTCTGGCACTCATATTCCTGGCCGGAGCATATGGAGAGACCCTGAAAGAAGACCAGGTCCGAAAGCAGAAAAATATCGGAGACAGCACCATAAATGAGATGCTCTATGAGTACATGGAACATAATGGGATAGAGGGAAGGATAATAACCGATTATTACTGGGTTACTGCCCTTCCCGGTTTTGAAGATGCAGATGGAAAGATATTCCTGGAAAATGACAGGTTTGTGATATTATCCAACTCTGACAGTTATGATCTTATAGATCCCAATACGCTTGCGGATGAAGATACTTTTGGATTCCTTATATCTGATATGTATTTCAGGGATGAGTCTTTCAGGGATAGCTTCCAGCCGAAGATAGCCAGCGGAAAATACAGCCTTATATTTTCCATTAATGGATACCACTTTTTAAGGATAGACAGGTGATATTGCAGCAGTACATAAATAAGATTTTTTCCTGCAGGCCCAGAGATATGGAACATGCCGGGTCCATTCCGATAAAGGATCCCGGCTATAATAAAATGGCTTTAAGCAGATGATGATTTACAGCAAGTGTGGCTCAGCCAGATCTCCCTCTTGCTCCTTCCCTTATCTAACTGCCTTCGCCATCATTACCCAGCAAAGTTTCTTTTCCTGTGATCATCTTGAAAACCTGAAGATATTTCCCGGATGTCTTACTTGCTATTTCTCCAGGTAATCCTGGAGCAGGGGGTGTTTTGTCCCAATTCAATGTCTCAAGATAATCCCTTACGAATTGCTTATCATAACTGGGCTGAGACTTTCCTGGCCTGTATTTGTCTTTTGGCCATAAACGGGATGAATCAGGAGTAAATATCTCATCAATAAGTATGAGTTTGTCATCAAAAAATCCAAATTCAAATTTTGTATCGGCGATAATCATGCCCCTCGGCTCTAAATATTCGCTTGCTTTTTTGTACAGGGCGATACTTATATCTTTTAGTTTTGCAGTAATTTCTTTTCCAATCTGTTTTTCAATATACTTCTGCGTAACATTGATATCATGTCCTGCTTCCTCCTTAGTTGCCGGAGTAAAGATCGGTTCTGGCAATTTATCAGATTCTTCCAGGCCTCCCGGCAATCTTACACCACAGATAGATCTTGTTTTCTGGTATTCCTCCCAGCCTGAACCAGATAGATAACCTCGTACTACGCATTCAACGGGGATAGGCCCTGCCTTTTTCACAAGAATAGCCCGCCCTCTTATTTCATCATAGCACCAGTCATCCTCATAATACCAATCAGATTCTACAGGATCACTGTTAATAATATGATTAGGTACAATATCTCTGGTTTTATCAAACCAGAAATTGGAAAGCTGGGTAAGGACTACACCCTTATAGGGTATTGGCGTAGGCAGAACACAATCAAAAGCTGAAATACGATCAGTAGCAATGATCATAAGGTAATGATCATTTCCCACCGAATAGATATCTCTCACTTTGCCTCGCTTAATAAGTCTATATCCGCTGATGTTTGATTCAATCATTGATTCCATAGTTAAAAGATCCTTCCAATTTTTACAATTTTTCTTTTTAAGTCTCTCACTATTCCTTGACCTCTAATATATTTTTTTATCTAAAAACCCAGAGAGATATGCCAGTGCTCTTCAGAACACCCCGAAACAATTATTCATATACTATGGCGTCATGGGGTATAAGGTCTGCGTAATCTTCTATTTTACCTTTACTCAGGCAGCAGGAGATTATTTCTTTGCCAAGAGGATCCAATTCGGGTGTTAAAAATTTATTTAGTTCGCGGCAAAAGAATTCATACAATATTTCTGCTCCCTTATCATATCCATCTATTCCAACTTCTGGTTGATTTTCAACTCTAAGAAAGTTTTCAGGTATGTAAGCACCTTCTACCCTCATGGTATTGAGAGTATACCCTAGCAATGGAGAACGGGCAGCATTTAATTGTTCTGGATGAAATCTTGCAACACCGCGTCTTGCAATATATTCTCTGGAGATCCATTGCGGCATAAAACCAACATGCCACACCCCGATATGCTGATTCGGAAAAAGCAGGTACCTGGTCAGCGGTGTTTTTATGATCTGTTTTAATAGAAGATTAGCATGGTTCACATATTTTCCTGTTGCAAAAGGCCAATAGGAACCCACTCCTTCGCTGGTCAATCCAGTGGTCTCAGTAATACTGGGATTTGCATCTCCCCTTGGAGCTACAAGTCTCCATAGCCAGGCTAATGCTGGTGGTAATATATGAAGAATACCCAAAATACCATAATCGGGTTTTTCATTGCTGCAGGGGGGAGTGCGGATTCCAAAACTGCGAAAATCAATCTCTACCGGTCTATTGACCACGTCTGGTATTATTCTCCTGGGTAAAATAACTCTCGGGTTAGGACAGGGTTTTCCCATTTCATCTTCTGTATGTTCCCAGATCAAGCATGTTGCTTTTGGAGCACCGTAGAGATTCAAAAAAATCAATGGTTCTTTAGAGTGTATACACAGACTTTCCAGTTGAGGATCTGTGCCGTAATGGGAAATATGATTTAAACGGACAAACCATGCCTGTTCCGCATCAGCTACAACCAGCTTGTCTTTATTATTCTGAAAGACAGGTAAAGACAATGCCATGTCGTCAGTAACCGGTTTAAGTGAACATCCCTGGTTGAGACCGATATAGAACTTTTCTTTTGTTATTTTGTTAACCCCCAGTAAAAGTCTTCCATCTGGCTGGCGATGCGGGTACTCTAACATCTCACTTTTTCCGCTTCCGCTTGCTCCCTCGTGAAGAATTGTAGTAATATTTTCGTAAGGAGTAACTACCTGTACTGTGGAGCCATGAAGGGTAAGCCATTTTTCCTTTTCACCGATCTGTAAAAGAACACCATAAACTCCTTTTTTTGCGCTTGGTCCCGGGTATAGATTATATGAAAAAATTTCATGTAGACCATCACGCCGGTTATGTACTACCACTTGTTTTCCACCAAAATGAGTATGCCGAAATGGAGGGGCCAGATAAATAATAGTCAGTGGTTTAAAAGGTTCAGAAAAACCTTCAGGGTCGACTATGCCCTGTAAGTCTGCCAATCCTCCTATAAAGAAACCGGCATTGCTGGGTGCGATCAGCAATCCATGATAGCCTGTATTTCTGCCACCGATCATGATGGGAAGAAGAGCAAGTCTCTGTTTTTTCAACCATTCTAATGTATCCAGTCTCACCTTATCAAATGATTTATTAAAAAGTTCTTCGAAATGAGATTTATCTGTCTCTTCATCATCCCCAATAACAAGACAATCGGGATCCCTTCTGCGCATATACTTTTCCATATAATTTATTGCCAGACCGTTCTTGCATTTGACTACAGTGGCTTCCGTTACTCTTCCTTTATCTTCTATATCATAGACCACTTCAAAATAGTCGTTATTTCCTCCAACCGCCAATGATAGTATTTCATCCTTGTTTTTTAGCACTATAACCTGTGGAGATAATCCCAGCGCTTCTTTAACTTCACCTGGTATTACCCAGTTACTCCATTTATCTTCTGTCATGTCTACCCCTTTAAAAATAAAAAAACCAACAATCTATCTTCCCCTCCTTTTCCTATCTGCATTTAGAAAAACTAGAAGATATTATTGTTGGCTTACTACTAAACACCCTTGCTTATCTGCAAGATTATTTAATGGTCTTCCAAATATGTTATTTTTTTTTGCTGAGGGTATTATAACAAGAGAAAATATATAGTCAAACTTTCAGATAATTTTCAGATAATTTTCATTTCAGGCAAGATCCGTGTTTAATTCTTTACAATAGAGCTATTCCTGATTTGCGTTTTTGTCTTCCAAGACTTTATTGAGTGTAAAAATTATGATCCTTTCTCCAGTTTTTGTGCTGATATCAGTGTGAAGGCTTTTCACCTGGCAACCCGTGGTATTGGATATAATGTCCCCTAATATAATTCTTGCACCTTCTAACAACTTGGCTCTGGTCTTTTTTACTATTTCAATACCTTCAGAAGTTTTAGCCAGTTGTTTCTCAGCAAGTGTTAATACGCCTTTGAGCCTTACTAAGATCATGTCTCCTATAATGTCAGTTTTTGTCTCTTCTGGGCCCCGCCCCATATAATCTTTCTCAAATTTTATTATCGCTTCACTAATTTTTGCCTCTATTTGTCCTTTGGTTTTTTTACACATCTTATTCTCCTCTTTGTTCATGCAGTAATCTTATTAGCAAAATTTATATTATTAAAAAAATAAATTCTTATTGCAAAGTATTTATCTATTTTATTTTTATTGCAAAGATTTTAAAAGCTTTTGAAAAAATAGATAACCAGGATAAATGCCTATTTCTAAACTGTGATCCAATTACTACCCCGAAAAGCGGTATGGTCACAAAACATTGTCTTTAGGATTTATCCTTTTTCCGCAATAGGTGCTAAAGCCGGAATGTCTCCAGGGAGCAATAAGTTCTACCACCCCTTCAGTGATAAGACCTTTCCTGAGAAGCAACTTAAATATCCTGTGTATAAATAGTTTCTTTATTGAATCTGTATCAATATTTATTGAGGGTGCGTAGAAGAAGCCGTCATCTGAAAAGCAGCCATCTGCTGCCAGTATGTGGATGTGGGGGTTAAATGAAAGGAAGTCTCCGAAAGTCTGGATGACTGCCACTGCTGCCGGGTTTGCATCCTCTTTTTTGCAGGTATTTACATATTCTCCAGTGTAGAGCTGTTATTAAAGATGACTTGTGCGTATAAGACACTATGAAACAATATTTTTTTTCTAAAAATTCTATAGCTCATATTCCAAGACACCCTAAAGGAACCACAAGCACACCGTCATCACGTCTATATGCATATTCGCCACCTGTCAGAATCATCTTAAAAGCTGCTTCTGGATGACCGTTATTTAATAGAAGCGATTCCAGTTTGATAAGATTCTTAGCTCCTTGTTCTTCAGATTTATTGCCTAGTTTTACTTCAATCAGAGCATAATTTCCATTATTTAGCCTTATAACAGCATCAGCCTCCAGGCCATACTGGTCAGAGTAGTGAAAAACTTCACCATCTAATTGTTCTGCATAAATCCTTAAGTCTCTTATACACAAGGATTCAAATAAAAATCCGAACGTTTCAAAATCCTTAAGCAACATATCCGGTGTTAGTCCAAGTATAGCGGCAGCGATTGACGGATCAGTGAACCCTTTCTTGTTCGAGGTTCTAATTGCTGTCTTTGATCTTACCCTGGGTGCCCAGGAGTTTGTTTCTTCAATGATAAATAATCTCTCCAATATATTTAGATATGAATAAAGTGTAGTTTCGGAAATACCAATATCCTTGCTTTTGATATCTTCTAGTATAACTTTATTTGATGCAAGTGTTTGTATGTTTCTTGCATAAGAACGAAGAACAGCCTGCATGCGCTTTGGGTCTTTTGTAATACCTGCCTGACTTAATAAATCATTATTATAGATAGACTTCACATATTGGTTCGCTATAAGCAGAGACGACCTTTCACTTTTTCCTACCGATTGCGGCCACCCTCCCCGGCAAACCAAATAAGTAAGATTTTTAATTGTTAATTTTGATTGGGCACTGATTTGGGAATTTTCCTGGAAAAGTGATTTCAGTGAAACCAGTCCGCTCGAATCACCTGATTCAGAAAGACTCATCGTTCGCATAGTAAGCCTGGCTATCCTTCCGGTCCCGGTATGCATAACAGAATCCTTTGGCGGTGTGACCGATCCTGTAAGGATGTATTGGCCGGGAATTTCCCTTTTATCGACTTCAGAACGAACTGCATCCCAAAGAACTGGTGCCATTTGCCACTCATCTATTAGTCTTGGGTTATCACCTTCAAGCAATATAGAAGGATTCGCATCCGCAATTTTCATAAAATTCTTACTTTGGTCCGAATCCTGCATTTTAAGAATGCTTTTTGAGTGGATTGATGCTGTGGTAGTTTTCCCACACCACTTCGGACCTTCTAAAAGTATCGCCCCGAAAGTCTCTAAATAAAAATCTATTGTTTTGTCTATAAGCCTTGGTAAATATTTACCTGCCATATGATCACCCATATTTATTGTATTCTCAATTCAAACAAAATTCAATTTAGATTTAAGTAATTTCGGGTTTTTAATTATAGTAATTTCGGGTTTAGTGTTATAGTATTTTCTGGTAATCCGGTTACTACAAGCAATGTATGCATCATAATATCAAAAGAAGAGTGATTTCTGCAAAGTGTGGAAATTTATAGCCAATATAATAACAGTGCCAGTGCGGATATGGCACAAGAAGATCTCATAAGAATTTCCTTACCAGTCCCCAACCTATAATCCCCAGCTAGTCGACATAACGAGATAATTATCGGATATATAAATGGCTGAATGCTGCAATACCAGATCATAAAATACAGAAAATAGAAGAACATAAAAGAAAGAACACAAAAAATCCTGTATCAGCCCATATATTACGGCAGGCCTGTATAATGCCACCCGATAAAAGCCTTCAACACACATGGTCACTGTCTATATAGTCATCTATAATATACTCAAACCCATCAGGGTCCTCTGCTGCCCTGGGTGGAGCCCTCTTATTACCAAATTCATATATACCCAGATAATCAAGGATCTTTTTAACTATTTTGTAGTCTTCAATAAATGCCTTTATCTTCATCTGGCCCCTGCATACCGGCAAATTAGCGGATTCACCTCATATATCTTCTGTATGAGCCTGGCCCAGGACCTGTTAAGTCGTGTTGTACTTCTGAAGGTCTCTATAGAAGTTTTCGTGGCTTCCTATCATTATAAGCTGTAAGCTTTCACCAGCAACCTCATAGGCTAATAAAAGAAGCTGTTTACCTGCATGGAATTTATGAACCCTTACTCCTTTTAAAGCCCCTTTTTTATCCTCACCAATATCTGGATCTTTTATAATGTCCCTGATCTGGCTGTCCAATTTTTTTATTTGATTTTTATGAAGCTTTTTCTTTTGCCGCTGAAATAATGGTGATTGGATTACCTCTATATCAATCACCTTCTCCAAAGATATATGGCGTGCCCAATCCTTCTTTTAGCTCTTCCCTTCCTAACAAAATATCATAAATCACCGAAAAGGATAGATCGGGATTATCTTCTGCTATTCTTCCAATATTTGCCCAGTATTCTATCTGGCCAGCCATTGATCGTTTTGCTACTTTCGCAGTTATTTTAGCTTCTGAAGCAATCTTATCGGATATTTTTATTGCTTTGCTCATAAAATTAAATTCCTTATTTATCAGTCAATATAAAGCATTCTACATCATTATGTTGCAATATGCAACTTGTAGTTGTACTCCTGGTATTTCAGTTTGATCCTCTGCTGCTTTTGGAGGAGCCCTCTTTTTACCAAACTCATATATGCCCAGGTGATCCAGTATCTTCTTAACCACTTCAATTTCCACCTACCCACTTTATTCAAAATATTGCATGTGATGCTATGACTGTATAAGCCAGGAAGATATTAAAAATGAATTAGGCTGGGCTGACAGGGCATTGAAATCAGCTTTGTTCAGAAAAATTATCACCTATGGAAAGAAAGGAACAATATCGCATGACAAAGAAGGAGATGACAAAGGCCGGATAAAAAATTTTTTTTGTAGCTCTGGATTTTGCTTTAAAAACACTTATGCCAGTGGATTTATCCATCTAAGCCGGAAAGCTTTTACCGCTGGAGAATGCCGCACAGCTTCCTGTATACGTAAAGACCTTTATAAACCATTCCCAGATCCTGCAGTCAAATCATAGCGTTTTCGAATCCACGGTCTCCAGCTTGTTTATCTTTTTTATCTCCATTGCCAGGAGTATCCCTGTCACTGCGATGGAAAGGAAGTCAGCTATGGGAAATGATATCCATATGCCTTCTATGCCCAATGCCAGGGGGAGGAGGAGTATAAGCGGAATCAGGAATAATACCTGTCTGGTAAGCGAGAGCGCTATTGACTCCACTGCCTTCCCTATGGACTGGAAGAACCCGGCCCCTATCACCTGGAAACCTACCAGAGGAAAAAGCAGCACTATCATCCTGAAGGGAAATATACCGCTTTCTATAAGGGCAGCATCCGTGCTGAAAAGCCCTATTATCCTATCCGGTATTATCATAAACGGGATAAAAAATACCAGCCCTATGACAAATGTGGCGGCAACTGATGTCCTGAGCGTCTCCTTAACCCTTTCAAACCTGCCTGCACCATAATTAAACCCTATCATGGGCTGGGATCCTATTACCACCCCGAAAAGCGGCATGGTAACAAACATTATAACCCGGTTTACCACGCTGAATACGGCAATTGCAATATCCCCGCCATATAACTTAAGGGAATTGTTTACTACCACTATCAGGATACTCATACTTACCTGCCTTACAAACGAGGCAAAACCCAGGCTTATCATCTCCTTCAGTATGGCAAACTTAAGCCTGAAGTGATGCATCCTGATGGAAAGGGAGCTTCTCTTAAGAGCATAATAAAGTACTATATATATAAATCCGCAGAACTGGGCGATTATGGTTGCATAGGCGGCGCCCCTGATGCCCAGGCCCAGGACAAAAATAAATACCGGGTCCAGTACGGTATTTATACCGGTGGCCAGGAGCATCACCACCATGGCATTTTTGGCGTCTCCCTCGGCCCTTACTATATTATTGCTGGATACCAGGAAGGGAAAATATATAAAACCGAATGCAACAACAGAAAGGTATTCCCTGGCATAGGGAAGAATATTTTCAGTAGCTCCAAATGCCCTCAGGATGGGATTTAAAAAGATAAATACTATAGCCGCCGCAAAAGCGCCGAATAACAGGGAGGCTACAAAGGAGTTTCCGGCGATACTGGCTGCCCGCCCGTATTCCTTTTTCCCCAGGCTGCGGGAGATCATGGATGCAGCCCCCATCCCGAAAAGCTGGGCTATGGCCATTATTATCATCTGTATGGGAAATACTATCCCTATGCCTGCAATAGCCAGGGTGCCCACTCCCCTGCCGATAAATATGGTATCCACCACATTATAGAGGCTGTTGGCTATCATGCCTATGGTAGTGGGTATGGCCAGCTTTGCCAGCAGAGGCCCTATCCGCTTATTTCCCAGGTCCAGTATGTTCTTTTCTATACGGTTCAAGAAAACCTCGCTTTTGGATGAATGCAGAGATTCTATTTATATTTAAAAGGGATGTCAAACAGGAAAAATATTGTGGGGAAAATATTTATGTTTACTGTAGATCAATTTATCTTATTTGAGATCTCAGCCAAAAAATCCTCGATATCCTGCAGGTGATTTTGAAGTATATCATAAAGCACCAGATGATCGATGTCTCCATAGTCATGGGCTATGCGGTTCCTGAAGCCTGTCATCTGTATCATCTTTTCCTCTAGCTCCTTTGATATTATCTTCTCTGCATGCAGTATCTCAAATGATTCGGACAAAGTTGCCGGCCTTCTAAGTTCCCTGTAAGATATTATTGTCTCTGCCAGGTCGATTGTCGCCTGGACAGCAAGGTAGAGGTATCTCTCTACCGCACCGCGCAGGGTAATGTCCCCGGTCAGATCTTCTGCTTCTCTATCCGTATAATCTTCCAGGATATCAAGATATTTCCTGACCTTGCTTTTGCCTTTTTCGATTACTTCTATTCCTGTCATGATATTTAAGCTCTTGTCAGTCCATGCTTCCTTAAGAGAAAACGGAAATCGAAATACTCATTCATTATCCCTGGTTCGATAAGAACCCTGAAAGAATCCACTTCATAGATTATTCTGCCGTTCTTTATTATGGAATATTTCATCTCAGGCGCATCGGTATGATTTAATACAACAGTATCTATCCTGTCAGTTTCAAGGGCCTTGCTGATCTTGCCTGCAATATCCACAGAGGTATGATAGGCTTCCAACTTTTCTTGACCTATATAGAAAGCAAAATCATAATCCGAAAGAGGACCAGTATTTCCCGAGACCCTGGATCCGAATAAATAGACTATTTTTAATTCAGGATAACCTTTAAATATCTTATTTAATTTTTTTAGCTGCTCTTCTTTCATAGTACTGATTTTAATGTATTTTCCAGCCAATGACAAAAGATTATATATGCACCCTATAACTATATTTTTTCTTTTTCTTTTATCGATCCATCTACTTTTATGGTTATATCCTCAACAGGTATATCCTTGCCTGATGCCGCCACTGCATCATACAGAAGCTTTACCATACCGAAGCAGCATGGCACTTCCATATGGGCTACAGTCATTGACTTTATGTCATTATTCTTTATTATTTCGCTTATCTTTTCACGGTAAAACCCGGCGTCATCCAGCTTGGGGCAGCCAACCAGGAGTATCTTGTCCTTTAAAAGGTCCCTGTGGAAATTGCCATAGGCAAAAGGCACGCAGTCAGCCGCCAGCAAAAGGTCTGCCCCGTCAAAATAGGGGGCATTTACCGGCACCAGGCTTATCTGTACCGGCCACTGCCTGAGTTCCGATCTCTGCCTGGCGCCCCGGACTTCTTCTTCCGCCTCCTCTTTGCCCCTCATGTCCCTTACGCTGGAACCCGGGCATCCGCAGGGAAGCTTTTCTTCTGCTTCTTCCTCCAGGGGATTTTCGATACCATTTTCCTCCAGGTAATCTGTAGCCTGTTTCAAAAGATCTGTTTCTCCATGGTCTTTTAAATGTTTAAGGTGTGCTTTTATAGTATTTTTACCCTGTTTTACTATATTCTCCATCACCCTTGCCTCATCATAAGGCTCGGCTTCCCTGTTTTCCACAGATATAGCACCTTCCGGGCACTCTCCTATGCAGGCTCCCAGGCCGTCACAGAAAAGGTCGCTAATGAGCCTTGCCTTTCCGTCTATCAGCTGCAGGGCTCCCTCGGGACAGCCCGGTATGCAGTTTCCGCAGCCTGTGCACTTTTGTTCATCTATTGTTATTATATCTCTCTTTGCCATCTCAGGCTCCTTTCTTATCCATAAGCGCCTCAAGGCTTATGGCTTCCAGTTTTTTCTTTACATCTTTTTCGATATCTTCTATCTTGCTCTTCAATATGCAGCTATTCCTGTTGGGACATATTTCCCGGTTAAGGACGCATTCATTCATAGAAAACTTTCCCTGGAATATCTCCACCAGGTCGATGAGGTAGATATCCCGGGGCCTCTTATCCAGGCTGAAACCCCCGTTATTACCCTTATATGATTCTACTATGTGATTCTTTGCCATTTTCTGCATTATCCTTCTAAGCATGGGCCTGGTTATTCCCAGCATGTCTACCAGTTCGGTTACCGGTATCCTGTTCCTGCCGGATTCAGCAATATACTTCAGGGCTCTTACTGCATAATCTATTTCTCTGGTTATTAGCTTCATCAGTGTTCACATCTATAATGATACTAATTTTATATCATTTGTAAAGAAAAATTACTACTATTTTTATAGACTATAAAATATGATTTCAGGGTAGGTCTTATTTACCTGTATACCGGCTTATAGACT
>CAYPXQ010000160.1:0-3934 GCA_964414685.1 uncultured Actinomycetota bacterium | reverse complement strand
AGATCACAAATAATATATTAATAGATATTTTTTCTGGCAATGATAAAAAAGTTTAAGAATAGTTTAATAAACCAAATAAAGCCCTTAACCATGTAACACTATTGAAATATATTATGGGTTCAGCTTCTGAAAAAGATGGAATAAAAATAATAATTGAACTGTTGGAAGGCTTTAAACCTGGAATAACAAATTAGGATTATTTAACCGAAAACTCTACTGTCTCATAAAGCTCGTCATTTACATATACCAATGCATTATAATTGCCGGCAGGGAAGCCTTCTTCAACCATTACATTAAAACCTATATAACCTGAACCGGTCTCTTGCGGAGAAAATTCTGTGGTATTTATCACATCCCCGGTCTCCAGGTAATTCCAGGTAACTGCCAGGCTGTCTTCCGGAGTCATATTGGCGACTTTTACAGAAATATAGATTATAGAGGTGCCTGCAGGAAATTCATCCATTATGTCCACAGGAGCAAAGTCCTCGCCTATATCCCTGCTTATATCCACCGACTCTATGGAGAAGACCCGGGATCCGCAGCCAGAAATAAATAGAAGCAATATTATGCCCAGAAGGATTGCCAGTAAGGCTTTTGCCCGCATATCTCCTCTTTCATCTTTTGATATCTGGTTAAATAATAAAGAAAAAAGAATCTATTGTAAACATAAATGCATATTTTGCAGTCTTGATTATAGACTAATAAATTAATATCATTATCCTTAAATTCCACTGAAGCGGTTCTTGGACTTATATGGAAGAAAAAAGAGAGAGACTAAAGCAATTTTTCCTGGAGATAAAGGAATGCAGGAAATGCGGCCTGAACAGCACGAGGAATAAGTTTGTATTCGGCAGCGGAAATGCCGAAGCGGATATAATGTTTGTGGGCGAGGCTCCCGGAAAGAATGAGGACCTCCAGGGGCTTCCTTTCGTAGGGCGCGCTGGAAGTATACTTGATACCCTGCTTGCATCTATAGATATGACCAGAAATGATATATTCATAGCCAATGTGCTAAAGTGCAGGCCGCCAGGAAACCGCGACCCTCAGGCAGAGGAAGTATCCATATGCAAGGACTACCTTTTCAGCCAGATCCGGATAATAGATCCCAGGATGATATGCACCCTGGGCAAACATTCCACCCAGCTTATCCTGGATACAAAACAGGGAATAACCGGGCTGAGGGGAAAGGTCTTTACCAGGGACGGGCGCCTGGTACTCCCTATAAACCATCCTGCCGCAGTCCTCTATACTCCCTCCAGGATGGAAACCCTCAGGCAGGATTTTTCCAGGATAAAGAAACTTGCGGATTCAGGATATAGTATAGATCCGGATAACAGTGAAAAACCGGCACCGAAAGAAGTCCCGGACAGTGAAGATGTATCTGAACAGTTAGGATTATTTTAGTATGGAAATAGAATTTATATCAAACTCCCCGGAGGAAACAATCGATGCCGGTAAAAAACTGGCGGATTTCCTGGAGCCGGGGGACCTGCTGCTGTTTTCGGGGGAACTCGGGGGCGGAAAGACCACTTTTATATCAGGACTGGCAGAAGGTCTAAGGATATCCGGAGATCTTTCCAGCCCCAGCTTTACAATACTTAACCAATATAGTAAGGGAAAAATAAGGTTTATACATGCAGACCTTTACCGGCTGGACGGCCTGGTGGAGTTTGACAATATCGGCCTGGATGAATATATTTACCATCCCCGCTGCATAACCTGCATAGAATGGGGAGAGAAGGCGATAGGATTTATAAAAAAAGATTATCTGGTGCTGGATTTCCAGTATGTCCTGGATGAAGATTCAATCGAGAAGAGAAAGATCATATTAAAAGCCAGTAGTCCGGGGTGGGAAAAAAGATTAAAAAAAATAGAAGCGGTCCTTAATAGATGATGAACATACTTAATATAGACAGCACTTCCGGGAAAATGCTTATCACCCTGAGCCGGGACGGAGAACTGGCATCTTTTATATCAAGGAGATCTGAAAGAAAATATATGGAGATGATAATCAATGACACGGACCTGGCGCTAAAAAAAGCCGGGATCGGCATAGGAGATGTGGATGCCATAGGGGTCAATAAAGGGCCGGGAGACTTCACAGGGACCAGGATAGGCATAAGCGTGGCAAAGACCCTGGGATGGGTCCTGGATGTCCCGGTATACGGAATAAATGCCCTGGATGCTGCAGCTTGCAGCATCGCATACAGGAATATAGCCGCCATCCGTAGAAGCTTCAGTTCGGGAAAGGATGTCTTCATAATCCCATGCCTGGATGTGAAAAAAGATGAACTTTATTTTTCCTGGTATAAGATAACCGGCACAGGAAGCGCGCATCACCTATCCGGCCTTATAGCCAGTATCAGTCATGGGGACAGGGCTTATGGCATAAAACGTATCTCGGAGATGACCCTTATAAATTCCGGCGGATTTCCCGGTTCATTTGAGAAGAGGCTTTCCGGAGCCGGCAGCAGTAAAGGCAGCTCTGTTTTCCTGGGAGGAAACTGCGTGACCGGATATGAAAAGATGCTGTTCCAGCTGGCCGGTATCGTCCCGGGACTTTGCCTTGACAGGAAAAATATATTCCCCCATCCAGGCTCACTGGATGCATGTGTAAAAAAGTGCATAGAATACGGCATACCGGGACAGAGGGTAGACCCTGTATATGTAAGGGATTTTATCCCTTTCGGGAGGCAGGGCGGCCAGTAAAAAGATTATGATTAAAAAAAACAAAAAGAAAGATGATATATATATACTTGGCATAGAGACATCATGCGATGATACCTGTGCTTCGGTTGTAGCCAATGGGAATGTGGTACTGTCCAATATAGTGTCATCCCAGAATAAGATACACGAAAAATACGGAGGAGTTGTCCCGGAGGTGGCCTCGCGCCGCCATATTGAGATGATAGACATAGTGATAAGGGAAGCCCTGGAGCAGGCCGGGACCGGACTGGAGGATATTGATGCGGTAAGCGTGACAAACAGGCCGGGACTCATAGGATCACTTCTTGTAGGCGCAGGTGCGGCCAAGGCTATAAGCTATGCCAGAAATATTCCCCTTATTGCCGTAAACCACCTGGAGGCGCATCTTTATTCCAATCTTCTGGAAGGTCCCGGGGTATCCGGAGGATTTTTAGGTCTGATAGTGTCAGGAGGACATTCCAGCCTTTACCTGGTAGATGAAAAATGGCACATAAGCCAGGTGGGGCATACAGTGGATGATGCAGCCGGGGAAGCCTATGATAAGATCGCAAGATATCTGGGCCTGGGGTATCCGGGAGGTCCGGTCATAGACAGGCTGGCAGCCGAAGGCGATGAGGAGATAATAGACCTGCCCAGGCCTATGATAGACAGCGGAGATTTCAATTTCAGTTTCAGCGGCCTTAAGACTGCCCTCATATACAGGACAAAAAAAGACAGAAGCCTTATGTCTGGCAAAAACCTGAATGACCTTGCGGCAGGGTTCCAGAAGGCTATTGTGGATGTACTAATTTATAAGACTATATCGGCAGCCGTGAAATATGGCGTCCAGAGGATATTTATAAGCGGTGGAGTGGCCGCCAACAGCAGGCTGAGGAAAGCATTCCTGGATGAAGGCAAAAAGAATGGCCTACAAGTCCACATACCTCCGCTTTACCTTTGCATGGACAATGCTGCCATGGTGGCCTGCCTGGGATATCACAGGTTCAAAAGAGGCCTTATAGACGGCCTGGATATCGATGTATATTCCAGAAGTGATATATGACAAAAAAAAATATTTTTCACTATAAGTGAAAAATTATTTATCTGATTAGTTAAAAATTTTTTTTAGATTATACTTGATTTTTTACTGTCCATGTATTAAACTTCTTAGAGTCAGCAGTCGATAGACGAGAGTGCTAATTTTTATTAGCGCATTTATGTAAATGTATGATTTACCAGGAGGTAGAAA
>CAYPXQ010000159.1:0-3722 GCA_964414685.1 uncultured Actinomycetota bacterium | reverse complement strand
TTCCGGAGATGCTAAACCGATCTTTATTGCATCAAAATCGCTAACATCTAGATTGATAACCATTTAATCAAGCCTTTCAAATATTTATTTAATTTATTTTTCTGCCTCAGCTTCTTCCTTGCCTTCTTCCTCAGCTTCTTCCCTGCCTTCTTCTTTATTCTCTTCCTTTTTACCGGCTTCTATCTGCTTCTGCAGCTCTTTTTCTTCTTCTGTGAGTTCGCGCTTCTTCTTTTGTTTGTCTCTGGCACCGGCTGCTGTGGGGCTTTCTTCTTCGTCCTCTTCCTCCAGGTCCTGGTCCTTTTTGGCCTTTTTCAGCTCGTCAAGAAGTCCTTCGCCCTCCTCCAGGCTGATGCCCAGCTCTTCCACTGTTTTCATTATCTCATCTTCGGGCCTTGATACTTTTATCTGGCTGCCTTCTTCGGAAAGTACTTCTACGTCCAGGCCCAGGCTCTGCATCTCCTTTATGAGGACCTTAAAAGACTCTGGTATACCCGGCTTTTCTATATTTTCCCCCTTGACAATAGCTTCATAGGTCTTGACCCTTCCGGTGACATCATCAGACTTTATGGTAAGCATCTCCTGAAGCGCATATGCTGCTCCATATGCTTCCAGGGCCCATACTTCCATCTCGCCGAACCTCTGCCCACCGAACTGGGCCTTGCCGCCCAGGGGCTGCTGTGTGACCAGGGAATAGGGTCCCGTAGACCTGGCATGGATCTTGTCGTCTACCAGGTGGAGCAGTTTTAATACATAGGCATAGCCTACGGTTATCTCGTCAGCCAGCTTCTCGCCGCTTCTTCCATCGTATAGGGTAGTCTTGCCGCTCTCGTCAATGCCTACCTTTTTTAAAAGTTTCTTTATATTTGACTCGCTGGCGCCCTCGAATATGGGGGTAGCCATATATACCGAATTGTCTTCCGCCCTTTCTTCTGTATCCCAGCCTTTCTTTGCCGCCAGGCCCAGATGTGTCTCCAATACCTGGCCCACATTCATCCTGGACGGTACTCCCAGGGGATTGAATATGATGTCGATGGGTTCTCCGTCTTCGGTATAGGGCATATCTTCTTCCGGCAGCACTACGGATATGACGCCCTTGTTTCCATGCCTTCCTGCCAGTTTGTCCCCAATGGATATTTTTCTCTTTTCGGCGATAAAGACACGCACCAGTTCATTTACTCCAGGGGGGAGGTCATGTCCGTCCTTCCGGGAAAATAACTGCACATCCACTACTTTTCCGCTTTCCCCATGGGGAACCTTGAGTGAGCTGTCCCTGACTTCCCGCGCTTTCTCACCGAATATGGCCCTGAGCAGTTTTTCTTCAGCCGTAAGTTCCGTCTCGCCTTTGGGAGTTATCTTCCCTACCAGGACATCACCGGGCTTGACTTCAGCGCCTATCCTTATTATCCCCCGGTCATCAAGGTTTTTCAGCATTTCTTCACCCACACTGGGAATATCCCTGGTTATCTCCTCATTGCCCAGTTTGGTGGTCCTTGCTTCCACTTCCTGTTTTGAAATATGTATGGAGGAAAGGACATCTTCCTTTACCAGCCTTTCGGAGATTATTATGGCATCTTCGTAGTTGTATCCCTCCCAGGACATAAAAGCCAGTCTTAAATTCTTGCCCAGCGCCAGTTCCCCGGAACTGGTCGCAGGACCGTCAGCTATGACCTGTCCCCTGCTGACACTGTCGCCTTCTTTTACAACCGGTCTCTGGTTTATGCATGTACCCTGGTTTGATCTTTTGAATTTATAAAGCTCATGTATGACGCCCTTTTTCCTCTTATAGTCGATTACTATATGATCGGCATGGACTTCCTTTACTGCGCCTTCTCCCATGGCCAGGACCAGGGTGCCGCTATCCCTTGCCAGCTCTTTTTCCATACCTGTCCCCACCAGGGGAGGTTCAGGGTCTATGAGGGGGACTGCCTGCCTCTGCATATTAGAGCCCATAAGTGCCCGGTTGGCATCATCATGCTCTAAAAAAGGTATAAGGGAGGCTGCCGCGCTGAATATCTGGCGGGGCGACACATCCATATAGTCGACCATCCCCGGTTCAGCAGAGATGATATCATCCCCAAGCCTGGCAGGGACCTTGTCTGACTTGAACCTGTATTTTGAGTCAAGATCCTCTGTTGCCTGGGCGATTATAAAGTCTTCTTCCTGGTCTGCCGACAGATACTCTATCTTATCTGTTACCACACCTTTTTCTACCTTGCGGTAGGGGGTCTCTATAAAGCCATATTCATTTAGTGTGGCAAATGTAGCCAGCGATCCTATAAGTCCGATATTTGGTCCTTCGGGGGTCTCTATAGGGCACATCCTTCCATAATGGGATGAATGTACGTCCCTTACCTCGAATCCGGCCCTCTCCCGGGACAGTCCTCCCGGACCCAGTGCAGAAAGTCTTCTTTTATGTGTTATCTCAGCCAGCGGATTTGTCTGGTCCAGGAACTGTGAAAGCTGTCCGCTGCCAAAGAATTCTTTAAGGCTGGCTACCAGGGGCCTGATGTTTATAAGGGATTTGGGAGTTATGGTATCCAGGTCCTGGGTAGTCATCCTTTCTTTCACTACTCTCTCCATCCTGGAGATACCGATCCTTACCTGGTTCTGCACCAGTTCCCCTATATTCCTAATCCGCCTGTTGCCGAAATGATCTATATCATCTACTTCTCCCATCCCGCCGATAAGCTGGACCAGGTACTTTATTATCAGGAAAATATCCTTGCTCTTAAGTATATATTTTTCATCGGGGTCGATGTCCATCTTTTGGTCGATAGCAGCAAGTCTCTCCAGGATCTTGTCATCGACTTCTTCCATAAGCTTCTGGTCTATCTTGTAACGGCCTACTTTTCCGAAATCATATCTCTTGGAGTTAAAAAACAGTGAATGGATAAGATTATTGGCGCTTTCAACCGTAGGCGGTTCTCCCGGCCTGAGTTTCTTGTATATCTCGATAAGTGCTTCTTCCTCAGTATCGGTAAAGTCTTTTTCCAGTGTATTCTTTATGCAGTTTTCCTTATCATAGGGGCCGAATAATTCCAGGAGGTCCGCATTATTGCCGAATCCCACGGCCTTCAGGAAAATAGACAGGAGGAATTTCCTTCTCCTGTCTATCCTTACATAAGCTATGTTTTTCTTGTCAGTTTCCAGTTCTATCCATGAACCCCGGGTGGGTATTACCTTGCAGAGATATATATCCCTTTCTGTCTTCTTGTCTATGTCAGCATCGAAATAGACGCCCGGCGAACGGACCAGCTGGGAGACCACTACTCTCTCGGTACCGTTTATGATGAATGTGCCCTTATCGGTCATCATAGGGATGTCCCCCATGAAAACCTCCTGTTCTTTCATTTCGCCTGTATCTTTATTTATGAATCTTGTGATCACTTTTAAAGGGGCAGTATACGACATGTCTCTCATCTTGCACTCATCAGGAGTGGCTATATCTTCCTCAAAACTGCATTCTATAAACTCAAGAGACATATTTCCGGTAAAATCTTCAATGGGGGAAATGTCTTTCAGGGCTTCCATCAGCCCTTCGTCCAGGAACCATTGAAAGGATTCTCTCTGGATATCCAAAAGATGCGGCATCTCCATTATCTTTGGAACATTGCCAAAATTGTATCTTTGGAATCTCTTTGTCTTTTGCATTAAATCATTCTCCTCTTTGTCAGGTCTTTCATTGCGATCATGTAGTAAAATTTGGGATCAAAATAGTTTTA
>CAYPXQ010000158.1:0-4609 GCA_964414685.1 uncultured Actinomycetota bacterium | reverse complement strand
TCTTTTCAGAGATTCTATGGTTCATCACCACAGCGTCTAGTAATATAATATCAATAAATCTCATGATTGTAAATTTTATCTTCAACATTTCTAATTTAGTATACTGTACTACTTTTACCTTCTAGATCATCTCTATAACAGCTCTGCAGAAGGCCGGCAGGTCTGCCGGTGTCCTGGAGGTGACAAGATTGCCGTCGACCACTACTTCTTTATCAAGATAATTGCCCCCGGCATTCTTAAGGTCGGTGGCAATAGCAATAAAGCCGGTGACATCTTTGCCCCTGCAGATGTCAGCCTCTACCAGCATCCAGCCTCCGTGGCATATGGCAGCTATTATTTTGCAGGCATCAAAAGCTTTCTTGACAAGATCTACCATAGCCCTGTCCTGCCTCATCCTGTCCGGGGCAAATCCCCCGGGAATGATGATGGCTGCCGTTTCATCCAGGTCCACCTGGCCCGGAGTCAGATCTGATCTCATGGGAAGCCCGAATTTGCCCGTATATGTCTTTTTCGCTTCAGGTCCCACCAGCCTTACATCATATCCGGCCTCAATAAACCTGTAGTACGGATATACCAGTTCTTCATCCCTGAAATTGTCCTCTATAAATACAATTATTTTGTTGCCCATTTTTTCCTTCCTTTCCTGCCTTTTCTTATATCTTACAGCAATTTAGTTTATTATTTAATATCGGCTTAGATTTATGCTATTATATAATAGCACATATATATAATTTAATCCATCGGAGGATATGAAGCTTCTAGACCTGAGGGAGACATTTTCCAGGATCATATTCTGGTTCCAGAATATAAGGTATGTCACCAAAAAGCATCACATGATAGCAGTATTCATGCTGGTCTTTATAATGCTAATGATCTTTACCTCGGTGTTTATCAGCCAGAAGAACAGGCTGGAAAGGAAAGAAAATATCCTGAAAAGCTTTTATGAAGTTGACGGCGAAGCGGATAAGAAAGATACTTCACCTGTCATCAATGATGAACCCGTCCTCATAATTGTCCATATCTGCGGCGAAGTCAAAAATCCCGGCGTATATGAAGTGCGGGAAGGCAGCAGGGTCGTAGACCTTATTAAAAAAGCAGGCGGAGCTACCGGGGCAGCATGTACCGATTCGCTTAACCTGGCCCGGGAGGCAATGGACGGCCAGAAGATATATGTCCCCTCAATAGAAGAGGCGGAAGCGGGGATATTTGAAGGGCCGGCAGGAGAAGATAGCGGATACAGTCTTACCATAAATATAAATACGGCCTCTAAGGACCGGCTGGAGAGCCTTCCCGGCATCGGTCCGGTGACTGCGGAAAAGATTATCCAGTACCGCAGCACAAACGGCCCCTTTGCCCGGAAAGAAGATCTTTTGGATGTAAGCGGCATAGGGCCCAAAAAATTCGAGGACATAAAGGATCTCATAGATATATGAGGGATATGAAGTAAGGCAGAAAGACAGCAGGATAAATGACTTTTACAGTATGAAAAAGACTTTAATGGCTGCATCAGTCAGGAATTACTATATTGTCTGGACAATATTATTCAGTGCCGGTATCTATACGGGAATAAGAACGCCGTCCTTTTTCGCCATCCCGGGATATGCGAGCTATACGATAATAGCTCTTATGTTTTTACTCCTGGCAGGCTCATCTATCTTCTATATCCGCAGCCGGGAAAGAAAATGGGATAAAGCCGCCTGTGCCAGGCCGGCTTTTCTGTTAATAATCCCTTCGGTCATCCTGTTTTTCTGCGGATATCTTACATCAGCCTCTCATCTGTCAGATAGTTATGAATACGGTCCGGCTGTATTTCCGGAAGACGTCAGGGTACAGGGAAGGGTCACAGACCATCCGGAGACATTTTTTGGGACGATGTATATGGATGTAGTTATCAGCGGTTCAAGCTCCCCGGTACTGCAAAAAGGAGATGTCATAAGGGTCATGGTCAAAGACCGGAACCGGGGGGCTATAAACAGGGATGACATGGTAGAGGCCGGGGGAGAGCTCAGGCTGTCAGGCGCCGATCTGGCGCTAAGGGCAGAGTATATAGGGACGGGACCGATGGGCCAGAACTGGTTAAGCAGTATGATGTTCTGGCTCAGGCAGAGGACATACAGGTGTATAAGCGGAGCATTCTCGTATTATCTGGACAGCAGGCATGCAGACCTGGCCCGGGCCCTCATACTGGGGGACAGGAGGGGGCTTAAGGAAAGTACCTATGATATATTCAGGCAGAGCGGAACCGCTCACCTGCTGGCCATTTCCGGCCTGCATATATCCTTTTTGGCCCTTACCATATATGTGATACTCAAAAAAGCATTCACCGGATACATCCTTATCACAGTACTTGCCCTGGTGCTTGGAGCCTATAACTTTTTGCTGGGGCCTGCCGCCAGCGTCATGAGGGCTACTATCTGGGTATTGGGAACGGCTGCGGCTGACTCATGGCACCGAAAATTCAGCCGGGAATATGTGCTGTGCATCTCTTTTATGCTTGTTTCCATATCAAATCCATCATTCCTGATGGAGGCCGGGTTCTGGCTGTCATTTGCCGCCATGGCGGGAATAGTCTTTGTATATCCTTCAGTGAAGAAGATCCTGACGGCATTTAAACTGCCTAAAAGAGTTCTGGATAAATATATAACTGCTTCCATATTTATGACTGTTTCCATACAGCTGGCATGCGGCCCGCTTCTTCTACATTATTTCGAAAGTCTCCCCTTAATATCGCCAATATCGAACCTGGTGATCCTGCCCTTTTTCTATATGCTCATATTGATCCTGTTCCTGGCCTCGGCATTGTGCATAATATGGCCTCCTGCCGGCGGGGCTTTGCTGCAGCTGGTGCCCGCTGCAGCAAAGCCGGTACTGGGTTTAGCCGGTTTTTTCTCCCGGAGCTTCTTTCCTTCCCTGGAGATGGAAAGCCCTGGAGAAACGAGGCTTTTCCTGTACTACCTTGCCATCCTTATAATCTTTTCCGTAATAAAAATAATATCGTCTAAAAGAATTGATTTTTAGTTTTAAGTAGTAGAGAATAAAAAAGCATATTAAACACACGGGGATCGGATGAAAAACGGCAAGGCGGCATTAAAAAAAGCATACCTCTACATCAGCAGGAATGAGCATGCCCTGAAAGAAAAAATAGGGGAGATAAGGGATTATATGAGCAGTGGAGCAGGATCAGCGATAGATCTAAAGGTATTTGATACTGCCGACCGCCAGTCCCTGGAGGAGCTTGAAAGCTTTGTATCTTCGCCGTCACTATTTTCGGAGCAAAAGGCGGTCATACTGGAGCATATAGAAAAAGCTCCGGCAGGATCCCAGAAGATGGCTGCAGAAAAAATATCCCGGGGCAGCGGAGCTGATACCATCTTCATATTCACTGCACCCAGCGAAAAGATCAACAAGGCGCTTGCAGATGCTGTAAGGCAGAAAGGTGTTATAAGGAGCATTAAGCCGCCCTCATCCGCGGACCTGCTTAAATGGCTTGAAAAAAAGACAAAGGAAGATGGGATAGGATTTACCGAAGATGCTTCCCGCCTCCTGGTGGAAAATGTTAACCTGGATATTAATTTGTTAAAAAATGAATACAGGAAACTGTCTGACTATATCAGTTCGGAGGAGGAAAAGACCATAGATGCCGACACCGTAAAGGCCCTGGTGAGCAGGGTCTATTCCATGAAGATATTCGACCTGGTGGATTTTTTGGGGGAAAGGGACAAAAACAGATGCCTGGAAGCCCTGGATGATATACTGAATGAAGATAAAAAGCTTCTGGGACTTATTACCCTGGTGTACAGGATGTTTAAGAGCATGCTTTATATACAGACCGAAAGCGGTGGAAAGGGTTCTGCAACCAGTTATCTTGCCGCCAATATCAATATGTCTCCATATTTTATCGGCAAGACGGTCAATAAATATATCAGGTTTTCCGAGAATTATACCCGGGAAGAGATCATAAGCATCATAGGCATGTTAAATGATTATGACATGGAGCTCAAGAAGAGCATTGTCGACAACGGAAAGCTGGTAAAAAAATTGATAGTCAATATAACCGGCACCAGTATACGGGACCAGAATGTCAGCTAATCAGGGTCTATGCAGTAAAATTCCACCCATTATTCCAATCCAAATTCTTCACAAGCATCATTAACATATTTTAAATAAACAAAAGACGGACTTCCACTCATAAACACAGCGACCTGGCATGCTTCCAGGATCTCTTTTTTAGTCACACTGATCTCTGCTGCATTTGAAATGTGAAAGGCAATACAGGGCAGGCATTTGGATGTTACAGCTATTGCGATCGAGATCAGCACTTTTGTCTTTTCGGAAAGTATTCCCGTTTTTTCGCTATCAATAAAATATTCCATAAAGCTTTTCATATATTCAGGAGCTGACTTTGACATTAACTCGTATGCGGAATTCAGTTCATGATACATCCCCTTCATGCTGATCTTTGATCCTTCTTTACTTCTTTTTTTCATCTTCCCTTCTTCTTTAATCATGTTCCCGCCCGTCCCTTCAGTGTTATATAGATATTATATTTACTATCCATTATATATTCATTAATACTAACGTCAAAATCAAATTGCAATGAAATTAGCCA
>CAYPXQ010000157.1:0-2344 GCA_964414685.1 uncultured Actinomycetota bacterium | reverse complement strand
GAGCATTATCAATATATCCGGTCCCCTGCTCCTGGTAGAAGGCGTAGACGGAGTAAAATATGAGGAGCTTGTGGACATAAAACTCGGTGACGGTTCGCTAAGGACCGGAAGGGTGCTTGAGGTGGAAGAAGACCGGGCACTGGTACAGGTCTTTGAAGGGACCTCAGGCATAGATTCAGAAAATACCAGGATAAGGTTCCTGGGCAGGGGAGCCCAGATGTATCTTTCACAGGATATATTGGGAAAGGTATTTACAGGCCTGGGAAAACCCATGACAGACAATGACCGGATAATCGCCGAAAAGAGCATGGATATAAACGGCTCTCCCATAAACCCGTTTGCCAGGGATTATCCTGATGAGTTCATCCAGACAGGCATATCCTCCATAGACGGTCTGAACACCCTGGTAAGAGGGCAGAAGCTTCCGGTCTTTTCCGGTTCCGGGCTTCCCCATAACCGGATAGCTGCCCAGATAGCCAGGCAGTCTGCGGTGCTGGGAAAGAAAGAAGAGTTTGCCGTGGTTTTTGTGGCAATAGGCATAACATTCGAGGAATCACAATATTTTATTGAGGATTTTACCCGGACCGGAGCCATAAGCCGGTCAGTCCTTATACTTACCCGGGCAGACGCCCCCGCCATAGAGAGGATAGCCACCCCCAGGGTGGGTCTTACCTGTGCCGAATACCTGGCATTTGAAAAGGATATGCATGTCCTGGTCATCCTTACCGATATGACCAATTACTGCGAGGCATTGAAAGAAGTATCTGCAGCCAGGAAGGAGATACCGGGAAGAAGGGGTTATCCCGGATACCTATATACAGACCTTGCAACCATATATGAGAGAGCGGGCAGGATCAAGGGCAAGAAGGGGTCCATCACCCAGATACCCATACTTACCATGCCCGAGGATGATAAGACCCATCCCATACCCGACCTTACAGGTTATATAACCGAGGGGCAGATAATACTGTCCAGATCGCTCCACAAGAAGAAGCTTACTCCCCCGGTGGATGTTCTGCCATCGCTTTCGCGGTTAAAGGACAAGGGCATAGGGGAGTCAAAGACCAGAGAGGACCATGCCGATACATTCAACCAGCTTTATGCCGCCTATGCCAGGGGGAAAGAGGTCCAGGAGCTGGCTGTCATACTGGGCGAAGCTGCCCTTACCGAACTGGATAAGATATATTTCAAGTTTGCCGAGGAGTTCGAGAACCGGTATATATCCCAGGGAGAGTATGAGAACCGTACTATAGTGGAGACCCTGGACCTGGGATGGGAGCTGCTTTCAGTATTCCCCATTGAAGAACTTAAGAGGATCGATGATGCTTATATTGACAAATACCTGCCCAAAAAAGATAAAAGAGAAGAGGGATAGTATATGCTGGTCAGGGTAAATGCCACCAGGATGGAGCTGCTACGGCTCAAAAAAAGGCTACAGCTGGCAGCCAGGGGACATAAGCTGCTTAAGGACAAGCGTGATGAACTCATGAGGCAGCTGCTGGAGATAATCGATGAAGTAAAGGAGATGAGGTTTTCGGTAGAGAGCCAGTTTAATTCCATACTGGAACAGTTTGTGCTGGCAAAAGCGGGTATGGGGCCCTCACAGGCGGAACAGGCGCTGCTTATGCCCTCCAAGGAAATATCAGTATCAATAGGGGAGAAGAACATGATGAGTGTCATGGTGCCCCGGTACTTGAGGGAAGTAAAGGGAGATATCATACCTTACGGGTTTTTAAACTCTTCCGGCGATATGGATATAGCCCTGGACAGGTTCGACAGGTTTATTGAAAACCTCCTGGACCTGGCGGAAAAGGAAAAGGCGGTGCAGCTTATGGCTACCGAGATCGAGGAGACCAGGAGAAGGGTAAATGCCCTGGAATACAAGCTTATCCCGGATCTTCAGGAGACTATAAAGTATATAACCATGAAGCTTGACGAGAATGAGAGGGCTTCCACAGTCAGGCTGATGAAGGTAAAGGATATAGTGCGAAGCCACTGATCTTATCTTATTTCAAATGTTACCTTTCGTAAAAATTTCCAGCTCTAATGCAAAAAAGCATTAGCTCGAATTATCCTGCCAATTAAAATATAAAATAAAATTAATTTGACTGGATAGTAGAATATCAATAGACTGATTATAAATAGCAGGATACAAATATTATTTTTTTTTGTTCTTCAAAGATCATTGCTGCCGGTTATTATGGATAAAAGAAAACTTAAAAAACAACGGGACCAATTGGTGATCTACCAGACAAAAAGCGGAAAAATCGAATTTCGCGGTGATTTTGACCATGATACGGTTTGGGGAACACAACAACAAATAGCAGAAGTATTTAGTATTGAT
>CAYPXQ010000156.1:0-20383 GCA_964414685.1 uncultured Actinomycetota bacterium | reverse complement strand
ATCACATCCAGGTAATAGAATCAAGGATATCCTCGAGTTTGACCTCTGCATATGCGATGTAAGTATCAGCTGCTCCATAATATAGCTTTACCTTTCCTTCTTCATATAATGCGCCGCAGGTAAAAACCACATTACCGAAATAACCATTTAACTCATAATCTGTCCGGGGCTTCATTATTGGTTTTTCACTTTTTGCTATGATCTTAGAGGGTTCGCGGCTATCCAGTAATACTGCCCCGAGACAGTACAGGTTATCCTTTGATGCGCCGTGGTATATCTCCAGCCAGCCCTCCTCAGTCATTATGGGAACGGCGCCGGCCCCTATTCTTTCGCCGTCCCAGTTTCCTTCCCCGGGACCCATCAGCCAATTATGCCCACCCCAGTGGAAAAGATCCGGTGATCCTGATATCCATATGCTCTTTAATCCGAACTCTGTTGCTGAAGGCCGGTTCAAAGCATAATATCTGCCATTTATTCTTTCTGGAAAAATTACCACGTCCTTATTATCGGGCAAAAAGATTGCGCCGTGTCTTCTGAAACTAATAAAATCCTCGGTTGATGCCAGGCAGGTAGTTATTCCTGTTATATCAGATATTGCGCTATAAGTTATGTAATATCTGTTGGAGATCCTGGTTATTCTTGGATCTTCTATGCCAAATCTCTCATGTATATTCTCAGAAAACATGGCTGGCTTTTTTTCTATACTGAAATCAATACCGTTTTTACTTCTGGCAATTCTTAAATGAGAAATAGATGTAAGATAATTTCCCTCAGGTGTATTTACAATCCTTGGATCCGAAATATTGATCGAGGGATCGTCTTTATTAAATTCTTTTATAACCAATTTTCCAATGCCGGCATCAAACCATGACACAGAAAGCTTTTTCGGGTTATTATTTATTGGTGTTTCAGCAACTCTCATAAGGAGTATGATCTCACCTCTAGATCTTGCGACTCCGCAGTTAAATACACCTGCTACTTTAAACCCGGGATCTGATGGTTCTATGTCTTCAGGCCTTATTATTGGATTTTTTTCTGATCTGAAAATATTCATTTCCGCTAATTATTTTAAAGGTTAACATGATTAATCTTAAGGCATGACCACTATATGCGGATTTCGGGCTTATTGCAAATAAAAGAGTCATGGGCTGATCCATGATATAATTATACTAAGATAAAAATAATGTTTAATAATTTTGGAAAAGAGGCAGCTTGGTACAGCTAGAAAAAGTAATAAGAGAAAAAAATAGATGTATAAATGGGATATATATATCATCGTTTATGCCCAGAAAATGTGGGATCGCGACATACACCAAAGACTTGACTGGAGCTATTAATCTTATTAATCCTTACTGCAGGGCAGATATATTTGCAATGATAAAGCCGGAAGATAAAATCGATTATCCCCCTGAAGTCAGGTTTGAGATCAACCAGTATAAAATCGACTCCTACATTGAAGCCGCCAAACGCATCAACAGGTCAAGGGTGGATGTAGTTATCCTGGAACATGAATTTGGTCTATATGGCGGTGAATTTGGTGAATACATCATCAATTTTTTAAAACTTTTAAAAAAACCCCTTATTATTACTGCTCATACCATTCCAGACGATGCCGGTAAGGGATACGGCCTGGTCCTAAAAGAGATCATCGGGTTTGCCGAAAAAGTAGTAGTTATGATGCCCTCAAGTTTGGAAAAACTTATTAAAGAATATCATTATCCCGGGGAAAAAATTGAGATTATCCCTCACGGTGTTCCAGACATAGCCCTGGAGCCTAATGATAAATACAAAAAGATAAAAGGATTAGAAGACAGGTTTATCCTTGGTAATATAAATCTCTTATCAGAGATCAAAGGGCTCGAGTATACACTGGAGGCCTTAAGGGATATAAGGAGAAAATTTCCCGATGTATTGTATCTGATAATTGGTCAGACACACCCTGTTGTCCTTAAGACAGCAGGTGAAAAATACAGAGATTTCTTAAAAGAAAAAATAAGGTCATATGATCTGGGTGAAAATGTTAGATTTATAAATAAATATTTGTCATTAGATGAACTCATTGATTGGTTAAAAGTAATTGACATATATATAACTCCTTATCTTGACCCACAACAGTCAGCTTCAGGTGCTCTGGCGTATGCTGTGGGGGCAGGTAAGGTCTGTATCTCAACACCGTATCTTTATGCAAAGGAAGTCCTGGCAAACGGCAGGGGCTTAATAGTGCCTTTTCGAAACTCCAAAGCCATTGCAGGTGCTGTCATAAATATATATAGGCATCCACGCAAAAAATCAATTATGGAGAAAAAAACATATGAGTTCGGAAGACTCATGACCTGGTATAATATAGCCCTCCAGCACCTTAGATTATTTGATGAGGTTATAGCCAAAAATAAAATAAAATGAATAAAGAGAAATTTGTAAAAGCCTATTTCTGTATATATTAAATACATATGGACCCCCTTAATAAATTAAGATCGATGACTTCGGATATGGGAGTCTATCAGCATGGAAAGCTTGATAAGCCCAATCCTGAATTCGGGTATGCTCTTGAAGACCAGGCCAGGGCGCTAAAAGTTGCCCATGAATTTAAAGACAAAAAGCTGCAAAAGGTGTACCTGGATTTTATCCTGAGCGCTCAAAGACAGGACGGCCTGCTCTATCATTTCTATTTTTACAAAGACCTCAAGGATTTTTCTAATGGAGAGGGCTTATTTAGAAATGAAGAATATAATACGAGATCAAATGTAAAAGAAGCTTATGGTTTGACCTTATGGTCTCTTTTAGCATCAGATATAGATAAAAATGATGATCTGCAAAAAATTATCAAAAATTTGATCAAAGATTGCTATAACTGGGCTTCGCCCAGAGCAATATCATCAGCTTTGCTGGGTTTAATACATCTTGATCAGCCGCATAGTCTGGAAAATGAAATAAAAACAAAGTTATTAAATTATTTTTTTGTTTCACGTTCAGATGATTGGGAGTGGTTTGAAAATTATCTTGTATATGCAAATGCAATAATGCCGTGGGCGCTCTGGGAGATCTACTTAAAAAGAAAGTGCAAAAAAAGCTTTGAAGTTGCTAAAAAAACAACAGATTTTCTAATAGAGAAATGCCAGGAAAATAAGATTCCCGCGCCTATTGGATGCAATGGCTGGTATATTCGGGGCATGCCCAAAGCCCTGTTTGATCAACAGCCGATTGATGCGGGATATATGGTCTGCTGTCTGGAAAAGGCCTATTATGCAACCGGAGAGAGCTGCTATCTTGCCTGGGCTGAAAAATGGTATAAATGGTTTTGGGGTAATAATATAAAAAATATTTCCCTTATAGATAAAAATTTTGCCTGTTATGATGGATTAAATCCGGAAGGTGTAAATTTAAACCAGGGAGCCGAATCAAATATATGCTTTTTATTGGCATATCTTGCTGCCAGGAGGCTGGGGATCTCCAAATGATCTAGAAATCTGGAGGAAGATCTATTTCTTCTCCCCTTATTTTTTGAAGCCTTGCCAGTATATATGCTTTTTTATATTCCCTGGCAATGATCTCCCAGGATACGACTTCATTTAAATATCTTTTTAGATTACCTGACAATGTGTCTCTTAGATTTTTATCAGTGGCCAGCTTTATTACTTTTTCTTTCAGCATACGCCTGTCAGTAAATAGCAGCCCGCCTTCACTTTCCAGGGTCTGTGCAGTTAGCCCTTCCAGGGGAGCAGTGGTTATATATGGTTTGTTTAAGGATATTATCCTTGCCAGTGTTCCTGATTGGGTCTCATCAACCGTTGGGAGCACTATAAAATTACAGACTGCCATTACTTTATAGTAAATATCGCCTCTGGGAATGAATTCATAATAGTGAGCTATACCTTTATTCTCTAAAACCTCTAAGTTCTTTTTATAATGATTATAATCCTCTAAATGGTTCGCATCTCTCATTGTCCCTGCAGCAAGCAGGTCCCATTCCTCACCAGTTTTTGTTTTTATTTCCTTGATTATTTCTTCCCACATGGAAGTCAGGATGTCCCATCTTTTATTTGACTGTATCCATCCTACCAGACCTACCAGATTCTGACTCAGGTGTTTGATCTTATTTAATCCCAGTTCCTGTTTTAGTTTTGAGATCTCAATTTCATTCCAATTTTTATCAACCCTGGCTCCGTGGGGTACTATCATGATATTTTTTGGCATTTTCCATTTTTTCTGGGTAAAAGTCCAGTTGAGTCTCCATTTTTGATACTGGCTTTTAAACAATACTATATCGGAATCTTCACACATTTGATAAATAAAATTTTCTTCAAACTCCTTTAGTCTCCCATGGACAGTATGTGGTTCGACCACTATGGGGAATTCACTGATAGAACCTAAAAATTCTATAAAACCCTGGTTCCTGTCGCCAATACCCCTGCTGTCTATATGTTCATACAGGCCATATTCGTGTTCTATGTGGACAACATAAGGCTCTAGCCTCTTAATTTTTTCTGCAACCGGTTTCCACCAAAAACGATTAGCGGTGTCTATGATCGGATAAACTCCCTTTCCGGTTCCGTCAGTATGACTAATAACCAGCACTTCCCTTTTGGGGTTTTGCCTTTGGATGAATTCTCTTGCTTCTTCACAGAATGTAGCTATTCCGCATAGTCTTGGATAATAACTGGAAACAAGTACGACTGGATTTTTCTTAGACATAATTAATTATTTTTAATCCCTCCGGTAATCCTTTTAAATCTATCGATTTATCCGGTTTCAAAAATAATGCCCTGGCTTTTTATTTTTGGCATTTCTTTTTCTATTCTAAATATATATATAAAGCTGACAGCCGGTTAATTGTCATTGAAGGTATTATGGCACAACCAAAACTTAAAAGAAATATTAATATCGGATTGGGTCTAGATCAGAAAACTCTGCTCTATTTTTTTATTATGGGCGAGGATTTGAGAGACACAGATCAACAAGCTCTGTGATTAAAGCTGTCCCAACACACATGACTGAATCTGCTCCACCCCAATAGATCTTTACAGTTCCGTCTTCTTCTGCTGCTGCCCCGCAGCAGAAGACAACATTATGGACATAGCCGCTGACTTCCCAGGGATCCTCGGGTTGAAGTATCCAGTCATCAGCAACGCCTATTATTTTAGAAGGATCTTTAAGGTCATGCAGGGCCACCCCCAGCCGGTAGATGGCCCCATCCATGGTCTTAAAAACACCATGATAGATGTTTAACCACCCTTTGATTGTTTTGATAGGTGTGGCTCCCGGTCCTACCTTCATTTCATCCCAGTGGTAAACCATGGGCTTTATTATAATTTTAGAATCTCCCCAATGGATCAGGTCGGGAGAATAGGATATCCAGATAGACCAGGGGGTCATCTCCGAGTGAGGACGGTCCAGTCGAGCGTATCGGTTATTAACTTTTTCAGGAAAAAGGACAACATTGCGATAGTCTGCCTGGGTGATCGACGAGACCCGTTCAAGGCTCACAAAGTCATTAGTCCTTGCCAGCATCACACGTACGCCATTTTTGGAATATGCACTATAAGTGATAAGGTATTCATCACCCATAAAACAGATACGGGGGTCTTCCACGCCGTATTCTTCATAGGATGCAAATGGTCCAACACCTGCCGGGGTTATAAATGGTTCTGGCCTGACTTTAAATTTTAATCCATCATCACTTTCCGCAAGACCTATTATGGAACGGCCATTACGGCAGTGGGACCTGAACAGCATGATATATCTACCATTATACTTTGCAACTCCGGCATTGTGCACCGTCTCTACCGCATAAGGGACGTCATGCTTGGTCAATATAGGATTCTTATCATAACGTTTTATAATTGATCTATTAATTACTGCCATAATCCTCCTCCAGGTTTTTAATTTCATCTTCTAAAATAATTACCGGCCCGGATTTAAACAAATATTATTTTTTTTTAAATCCCGGTTCCGGATTCAATAATTTTTTCATATACTCTTATATAGTCTTGCACCATGCGGTCTGCACTGAACCGTTCTTTGATCCATTTGCGGCATTGGAACCTGTCTAGCTGCTTGATTTTGTTAACGGCTCCAGCCATGTCATCCAGATCTTGCACAAGAAAACCTGTGGTGCAGTTAGAAATGATCTCGGTCATGCTGCCATGTCTGAAGGCAATTACAGGCGTCCCGCAAGCCATGGCTTCCACTACTGATAGCCCGAAAGGCTCGTCGAAGTTTATGGGATGCAGTAAGGCATATGCGCTGCCTAAAAGTTTATCACGTTTTTCAGGACCAACACTGCCCGCATAGGTGATACGGTCGTCATCCAAATGGGGCTTTACCTGCAGATCAAAGTATTCCCGGTCTTGTATGATGCCTGCTATAATTAACTTCATTCCAGTTTTTTTGGCAACATCGATGCATTCCTTTGTGCCCTTGTCTGGATGTATGCGGCCAAAAAAAAGTAAATATTTTCCGTGATCGGGGCGAAAAGTAAACTGATGCAGGTCGATACCATGGTGAATGGTGGCAATGTAATCCAGTTCCGGGCATTTATCTGCATTACTAATAGCTACATAAAAAGTCTTTTTGTTATACTTTTTATATACCGGAAGGATTTTAGGAGATGAAAATCCATGAATAGTAGTTACAGTTGGTGTTGTGGTCATGCCGGTATAGGTCAATGGGAGATAATCGAAATGATTATGAATAATGTCAAACTGCTCTCCCCGGTCAAAGACCTCTGATATATGCAAGCATTCCCACACTTTGGGCAGGATCTCCGGATCTTCCTCATAACCCCTGGGGCACACGCTCACCAAATTTCCTCTGGTTTTTGAATCTGCGGTCGCGAACAGGGTCACATCAATACCATGATCCACCAGACCTTCGGTTAGCAGAGAGACAATATTTTCCCAGGGGCCATATTTCCTGGGCGGGGTTCGCCAGGCAATTGGTGAAAGCATGGCGATCTTCATGGTTTAGCTCCATTTTAGTGATCGTTATGAATAAAAATTAACTTTATCTATATATATTCTACAATTATTTGCTATTTGATTTAATATAAATAATTTTTTGGAGTATTATAACACTGCATTAGACTCCCCAGAAAACAGAAGGGTCCTTAACAAAAAGGACCCTTCTGTATAAACTTTCTGTTTTTCTATCCTAGACTATCTGGATCTTCTTGCCTTTCGGGTCTCCCTTGAAGGCTTCCACTGCATGCTCCCAGGCCTCCAGGCCTATGTCATCATTGTAGTATACAGGCGACTCATTCAGGTGGGCCAGGGCGATCTTTCCCGTTACCAGGGGGTCGTCACCTGTGACATTCGTATCCGGGTCCACGGTCCCGTGTTCCAGCTCTATGTTTATTCCCTCCTGGTATTCCTCAGGAGTAAATCCTACCTTGTTAAAATCTATCCCCAGCTGGCAGGCTATATCCATTGCTTCAGGTAATGTAAACTTCTTCATATCTCCTTCTTTCCTTTTCTTTTATCGATCTTTATCCTTATGCCATTGGCAATTAATGGCGTTCCTACTTCTTTTCTTTCTTAAAGCACATGAACCAGTCAAGGCAGTACTTATCAGCATCCTTTGACTCCATTCGCTCTTTTGCGGTGCCGCATGACCCTGCCGGAGGAATGATACAGTCTTCTCCCGGCCTCCAGTCTGCCGGAGTGGCGATGCCTTCTTTGTCTGCCTTCTGGAGTGCCACTATCATCCTTTTTATCTCGTCAAAGTTCCTTCCGGTGGATGATGGATAATAAAGGATGGCCCTTATTACCGCTTTGGGGTCTATTATGAATACCGCCCTTACCGCCTGGGTGGTGGATTGGCTGGGGTGGATCATGCCGAACTTCCTTGCCACATCCATCTTGATGTCTTCGATAAGAGGGAAATTCACCTCTACATTTTCCATGCCTTTCCATTTGATCTTTTCCTTTATGGTCCTCAGCCATGCTATATGGGCATAGAGAGAGTCTACCGAAAGGCCGATAAGCTGTGTATTGAGTTTCTTGAACTCTTCTTCCAGGGAAGCAAAGGTCATAAACTCGGTGGTGCATACCGGGGTAAAATCGGCAGGATGGCTGAAAAGTATCACCCATTTTCCTTTAAAGTCTTCGGGAAAGTTTATCTCTCCCTGGGTGGTCACTGCCTTGAATGGCGGTGCCGGATCGCCTATAAGCGGCATTGTGTATTCTTTAGTCTCTTCCATTTTCTTTTCTCCTTTTTCTTATTTGTTGCCATTGCGGCATCCGGGACAGATGCCTTTAAAATAAACATTTTTATCAGTTATAGAGCAGTTTTCCAGGACATCGGCAGATATGGACTCCATGTCCACCGGGAAGTCTATGATGCGGCCGCAGTTTACACATTTAAAATGTCCGTGTATTGAGACCTGGCTGTCATATCTTGTTATGTTGTCTTCAATGGTAACCACCCTTGCCAGTCCGGTCTTTTTAAGCTGGTCCAGGGTATTGTAGACAGTGGCCTTGGAAAGGGTGGGTATCTCCCCCACAAGGTCCCTGTAGATCATGTCGACCGTGGGGTGGTTCTTCATCTCGTTAAGGTATTCGAATATCTTCATCCTCTGATAGGATGGTTTTATTTTTCTTTCCTTTAAAAGCATTGCCATTTTTTCTGTCTTCCGGTTCAATATAATCACTCTATAATTATAATCGTTATCTTTTTATATTCTTTATAATATCATTAACATCACCGGATTTCAACTATTTTTATCTGCTACCTGTCTGGCCGGGCATTAAGGTTCTTTTTTCTTAAAATTTTTTTTAAGAAATTCTAAAAAATGTTTAAAAATATTATTTGACAAAAATCTTTATATTTTATATTCTATACTTAGTCTTTGGATTTGGGTGTTTTTAATGTTATCTGAAATATTCAGGCGAAAGCATGTATAAAGTAAGCTTATATGTTTTAAACCTCCTTATAAATCCGGGGACTTATGCCCCGAGGTGTTGAGTAGCCTAAGGTCGTAGGATTATGGTGAAAAGTAACTCGGGGCTTTTGTTTACTCTCTTATGTTTGATAGTATTTTAATTAAGAGCTTTTTGTTAGCCGCGGTTACTCCTCCTAATAAAATATCATAGAGCTACAGAGAAATTATTTTATTTTGAGAGGAGGTATATATGGAAGGCAGCAAGTTATATGTAGGGAACCTGAGCTACTCTGTTGATGACAGCCAGCTGGAAGAACTTTTCGCCCCGCATGGCAGTGTACAATCAGCCAGCGTGATCGGCAATAAGGGTTTTGGTTTTGTGGAGCTGGGAAATAATTCCGAAGCAGAAAAAGCCAGGGAAGCCCTGGATGGCTCAGAATTTGAAGGAAGGACCTTAAGAGTTGATGAGGCCCGTCCCCGGAAAGAAAGATCAGAGAGAAGCTTTAACAGAAGTTTCTAGATGGTCAAGTCTACATACAGGTTTTTAACAAACCTGTATGTAGCTACGATTTTTACAGACTACTGCTATTAACTCATTTAAATCGCTTATTAATCTGATACGAAGAAGGTTACGATGAAAATTTTACTTATATATCCGGAATATGAAAATACTTTCTGGAATGTAAAAAAAGTATTAAGGCTGCTGGGAAAGAAGGCCGCCTATCCCCCGCTGGGGCTTTTGACGGTTGCCGCCATGCTCCCCGGAGAGTGGGAAAAAAAACTGGTCGACATGAATTGCGGGCCCCTGAAAGAAGAACATATTGAATGGGCGGACCATATTCTTATAAGCTCTATAGTGGGCCAGAAGCAGTCTACCAAAAAAGTGGTGAAAGCGGTCCACAGGGCCGGCAGGGCGATTATTGCCGGCGGCTCGCTTTTTACCACCTGCAGCGATGAGTTCCCCGATATCGATACCGTTGTGCTGGGCGAAGCTGAGGAGACTATCCATGCCCTTATAAAAGACATCAGGGATAATGACCTTAAAAAGGTATATTCCATGGAGGGTTTTCCCCCCATATCAAAATCTCCCATACCGCAGTGGGACCTTATAGACTTTTCTAATTATAATTCTGTATGCATACAGCTTTCCCGGGGATGCCCCTATAACTGCGAGTTCTGCGATGTCGTCCACCTGAACGGAAGAGTCCCCCGGATAAAGAGCAGGGAGCAGATCATTTCCGAGCTTGAATCCGTATACACGCGCGGATGGAGGGCCGGGGTATTCTTTGTCGATGATAACCTTATCGGCAATAAGCCTGTCCTTAAAAAAGACATCCTGCCCGCCATTATCCAGTGGCAGAAGGAAAGAAAATATCCCCTCACCCTGAGCACCCAGGTCTCTATAAACCTTTCCGATGATAAGGAGCTTATGGAGATGATGATAGATGCGGGATTTGCCACCGTTTTTATAGGCATTGAGACTCCCGATCCTGACGGCCTCAGGGAATGCGGGAAATACCACAATAATAACAGGGACCTGCTTGAGTCGGTAAAGAAGATGCAGAATATGGGTTTTGAGGTAAATGCAGGATTCATACTGGGCTTTGACAGCGATAAAGACACTGTATTCCAGACCCAGGTGGATTTCATACAGAAAAGCGGCATCGTGGCAGCCATGGTGGGACTGCTTAATGTCTCCCCCAAAAGCAGGCTGCATGAAAGGCTGAAAAAAGATAACCGGCTTATAGAGAATTCGGGTTCCTCTGAACTTCATGAACTTAATTTCATACCGAAGATGGACCCTGATATCCTTATCGACGGTTATGGAAAAGTACTGTCTGACATCTATTCGCCTAAATTCTTTTTCGAGAGGATAAGGACATTTTTAACCGAATACAAGCCCAAAAAGGTAAAGCAGCCAAAAGTACGTTTTTACCATATCAGGGGGCTTGCAAGTTCATTATGGTTTCTGGGCGTTATCGGAAGCGGAAGACATTATTACTGGAACCTGATATTGTGGAGCCTGTTCAGGAGACCGGGACTGTTGCCCTATGCCTTCGGCCTGCCCCTGGGGCTTCTGCATTTCAGGACCCTTTCCTGGGCAGCACAGTATAATTCCTATTACAGGGAGAGCTGAAATATCAGGAGACCTTTATCTTGATCATGCCGTTTTCTGCCTTTACCGGATATGACGGCTCCTTTTTTGTCCTGATCTTAAGGAATCCCAGTCTTGGTCCCGAGATACTTTCCCCGGTGGTTATATCAAATTTGGAGCCGTGCCTGGGGCAGGTGATAATATTACCCTCCAGGGTGCCCCTGGAAAGGTCTGCCCCCATATGGGTGCAGTATCTTCCCATGGCATAGTAGTGCCCCTCGTACTTTGCTGCCAGTATTTCCTTTCCCTGGATACTATAAGTCTTCATCCCGCCTTCAGCTATCTCATCTGTTTTTCCCGCTTCAGTATATTCTGCCATGAGCCTGTCCTTTTTTATGTATTATTTTAGCAGCCTGTCTTTTCTAATATAATACTTATATGAGATTATTGCTAATTACATTAATATATTGATTAATCAATATTTTCTTTTTTTATAAAAAATTATAAAATTGTATAAAGATTCAAAGAAGGCGGCAGGAATGGATACCCTGGTCTATGATAAAAAAGATGATTCCCTGGTAAAGAGATTCAGGCAGTCAGACATACCTTCCTATATAAAAAACCCTGATTATCTGCTGTGGCTGGATATAGATAACCCCAGCAAGACCAATATGCAGTTCCTGCTGGACCATTTCCACTTTCACCCCCTTGATATTGAAGACTGCCTCAGCGTTATCGAGAGGCCGAAACTGGATGAGTACGATGATTATTTTTTCCTGGTCCTGCATATACCTCTTTTTGTCCAACAGACGAGGAGGCTGGTGCCGTTTACGGTCAATATATTTATTGGAAACAATTTTATAGTCACTGTCCACCAGGGGCCCTGCAAGCCTATCGAGAATACCTATGATAATGTGGGCCAGGATCCGGGGATACTGGCTAAAGGCTCGGGCTATCTCCTGCACAGGGTGGTGGACTCCCTTATCGACTATAATTTCCCTATCCTCAATAAGATATACAGGAATATCCAGAATGTAGAAGATGATATATTCAAGAAGCCTTCCACCAAAAACGTCAGGACCATACTTCTCATAAGGACCAATATACTTTCGTTCAGGAATATTGTTTTTCCCCAGAGGAAACTGTTAAAGACGCTGGAGATAAAGGATATGGATTTCCTCATAGGAGCGCTTGAAGTATATTTCAGCGACCTGGTGGACCATATAGAGAAGATCTGGGATACCCTGGAAAACTACAAGGAGCTGGTCGAGGGGGTGCATGATGCTCACCAGTCACTTCTTTCCAATAAGATAAACGATATAATGAGGATACTTACCGTGTTCTCGGTGGTGATCCTTCCCCTGACCCTGATAAGCGGCATCTATGGTATGAATGTAAGGCTTCCTCTGGGGAATTTCCCCTGGGCTTTCATTATAATAATGGCGGCCATGTTTTTTATTTCCATAGGCATGCTCATCTACTTCAAGTTCAAAGACTGGGTATAGGACAGGTCACACATTCACCCTTATCTCATCTGAGAAAAATACCTGGAACTGGAAGCCGGCAAAGTCTTTAAGGTAGTCATCCATCAGCATCTCCAGGGTAAAGTCCTGTTCCTCCTGCGGCATCATCCTGTCCCGGGGAATATAGCATTCTTTGATAAAGACCACCCGGTCCCTGTTGTCATAGAATGTGCACAAAAGTTCAAGGTCCTTTATTTTCTCTTCCCCTATATTTGTGATGCTGCCCTTGATCACAAGATAATCGTCCTGGTAGTAGTATTCCTCGACCCGGGCTATGGGGTTTCCCCTGAAGCTGTAATTATGGTCCCGGTAGTTTACCCCTATCCTTACCGAAGAAAGTTCGATATATTTTTCACTGTCGCTATAGTAGTATATAAAAGGACACTTCGCCCCTTTCCCCAGGTATTCTGCCTTTACCGGCACTGCAGCGCTGTGGATGATGTCCTGCCCGGCTGCCGCAAAGTCTATGGTTATCTCTATGTCGGTCTTTACGGTATTTGATGTATTTTCCAGCTCTCCCAGCACTACCAGGCCCCCGTACATATCCAGGTAGATATTGCAGTTTTTTATCCTGGTCCCCACGCTGGAGGTGGTTTCTATTGATATCTGCCTGTAATCGAAAAGAAACAGGCCGCTGTCCCGGCTTCCTGCCGAAGCCTGCATGCCAGTCCCGGTCTCTTCCAGGCTGCCGCAGGCCATAAGGAAAAACAGCAGCAAAGACGCTGCTGCTAAAAGTATTTTTTTTGCTATTTTATAAGGGGCTAACATTCATCATCTTTTTTGACATCATCGATCTCGCTGATAATATTATTGTCTTTGTCGACATAGACCACATGGGGCCTGTGGTTTTTTGCTTTTTCTTCTTCCATCTGGGCAAATGAAAGTATGATGACCCTGTCGCCTTTCAGGATCTTCCTGGCGGCTGCGCCGTTAAGGCAGATGTCCCTGCCTCCTCTTTTGCCCTTTATCACATAGGTCTCCAGCCGCTGGCCGCTGTCCAGGCTGGCAACCAGCACTTTTTCAAAGGGAAGTATCCTGGCATGCTCCATCAATTCCTGGTCTATGGTTATGCTTCCCATATAATGTATATCGGCCCCGGTAACGGTGGCTCTGTGTATTTTGCTTTTTAATATGTTTATCAGCAAGCTTCTTTCCTTTTTTTACTGTCTTTACTTTAAAGATTAGCACATTCTACTATTTTTTTTTACTTACCACCACATTGTCTATAAGCCTGGTCCCTCCAATATTGACTGCGGCGGCTATAACTATGTCCCCGGCCCAGCCGGCGGTTTTTACCTCTTCCAGGGTTGCCGCGTCCCTTATGTCAAAATATTCGGTTTTTTTGATAAAGCCGCTGTCCTCAAACTCTTCCAGGGCCTCCTTTTTTATGGTCTTTGGATCTTTTTTTCCCGAGAGCAGATTTTTTTCCGAATCTTTCAGCACCCTGTATATTATAGATGCGTTTTCCCTCTCTGCCGGGGACAGGTATTTGTTCCTGGAGCTTAAGGCCAGGCCGTTGCTTTCCCGTACCGTGGGGCAGTCTATTATTTCCATATTTACATTCAGGTCCTGGGCCATCTTTTTTATTATCACCAGCTGCTGATAGTCTTTCCTGCCGAAATATGCTTTGTGGGCAGGTATTATATTAAACAGTTTCAGCACTACGGTCGCCACTCCCCTGAAATGCCCCGGCCTGTGCGCTCCACACATAGCCTCCGCCAGCCTTTCCACACTGACATAGGTAAGGTGGTCTTTTGCGTACATCTGCCCTTCTTCCGGATAAAAGACGTAGTCCACCCCGTTTTCCCGGGCCAGGGCCATGTCCCTTTCCGGATCCCTGGGATATTTTTGAAGGTCTTCCCCGGGTCCGAACTGTATGGGGTTTACAAAAATACTTAAAAATATTTTCTGGCACTGGTCCCCTGCCGCCTTTACCAGGCTCAGGTGCCCCTGGTGCAGGTATCCCATGGTGGGCACCAGTCCCGTTACCAGGCCCTGTCTCCTGGCGGCTTCCACTTCTTTCCGGCACTGGCTTATTTTCGTAAGTATCTTCATCTTCTTTAGTAGGAATGTTCGCTGCCGGGGAACTTCTTTTCCTTTACCTCTTTTATATACTGGCAGACGGCATCCCTGGTCATGCCTGCCAGTTCGGCATATCTTTTAGAGAATTTTGGCTTGAATCTCTCAAACTGTCCCAGCATGTCGTGGGTCACCAGTACCTGTCCGTCACATTCGGGTCCTGCTCCTATGCCGATGGTGGGGATCGTCGCAGATGCAGTTATGCGGGCGGCAAGCTTTGCCGGTATCTTCTCCAGGACCACCGAGAATGCCCCCGCTTCCTCAAGCCCCATGGCATCATCTATCAATTTTTTTTCTTCTTCGCCGGAACCGCCCCTGAGGCCGTACCCTCCGAATTTGTGTATGGACTGGGGTGTCAGGCCCAGATGCCCCATTACCGGTATTCCGGCGCCGGTTATTTTTTTTATTATTCTAAATACTTCGCTGCCGCCTTCCAGCTTCACCGCTTCCGCCCCTGCTTCCTTTAAAAACCGTCCTGCATTTCTTACAGCTTCCGCTTCTGATGCCTGGTAGGACATAAAAGGCATGTCCCCCACCACCAGGGCCCTTTTTACGGCCCGGGTCACCGCCCGGCAGTGATGCAGCATTTCTTCCATGGTAACAGGTATGGTGTTTTCATATCCCAGAAGTACATTTGCTACCGAATCCCCCACCAGTATCATGTCTATCCCGGCTTCATCCACCTGGGCTGCCATCAGGGCGTCATATGCAGTGAGCATGGTTATCTTCTCGCCTTTTTCCTTCATGTCCCGGAGTATTCCGGTAGTTATTTTTTTTGCTTCCATTGATCTTCCTTCCCGGTCTTTTCCTTTTGGTTTAAAAGTTCCTGCAGCCTGTTATGGGTTTTTTTGTCTATCCATTTGTTTTCCAGGGCCAGGTCTGCTGTCTTTTTTCCCATGATCTTGTATATTTCGGTATCTTTTTGGTCAAGCATATCATCAAGTACGGTCAGGTGGTCTTCAATGGTGCCGGCATCTCCCCTGGCTATGGGGCCGGTAAGGGATCTTTTGGTCCCCATCTTTTTTATGTTTTTTACCGTTCCCTCCACCAGGCTTAAAAGTCCCCGGGTTGAGGCCCCCGGCTCTATTCCTATCCTTTCATTTATGGTCACGGCATAGTCTATAAGGGTTACCAGGTAGTTGGAAGCTATGCAGGCTGCGGCATGATATACAGGTTTGGCCTCATCCTTTACAAAAATAGTGTTTCCTTCCAGAAGCCCCACTATGGCCCTGGCCGTCTTCTCCCCTTCCCCGCTGTCATATGTTATGCCGTATTCTGTTCCTTTAAGTGTTTTTGCAGCTTCCTTTATGGAGGCAAAGGATTTTAAAGGGTGTATGGAAACCGCATAGTCTCCTTTTTCCCGGGCGGTTTCCAGGACTGAAAGAGGTTTTGATCCGCTGAAATGTATCACAGTCTTTACCGGCCCGGTTTTTTTGCGATAGAGCTCCCGGCATACCTGTCCGATCATGTCGTCCGGGGTACATATAAATATGGTATCGGCTGTTTCTGCTGCCCTGGAATTGTCGCTGGTAAACAGGATATTGCCTGCTTTGTCCCCCAGGATTTCTTTAGCCCTTTCAATGGACGTCTTTGATGGCGAAGCAATGGCAGCGATCTTTATATTACTGTTTTTTTTCACAGCAATGCAATAAGCCAGGGTGGTCCCGAGGCGGCCGGCGCCCAGCACGGCTATGCTTATTTTTTTATTTGTTACGGTCTCTGCCAATATAATGTTATTTTTAGGAAACTCTTACCGGCATCAGCAAATACAGGATATCTTTTTCTTTCTCCGGTTTTATCAGTATGGGTTTTAGCGGGTTCTCGATGGAAAATATTATCTTTTTTTCTTCCAGCATATTAAGCCCGTCTATAAGGAAAAACGGATTAAAGGATATCTCTATATCCTCCCCGCCATAAGCTGCCTCAAAATCTTCGCTGGAGCTTCCTATCTCTTTTATATCCATGGCCGCGATCATCCTGCCCTTGCCGATTATTATCTTTATGGGTATATTGTCCTGGGATATGGAGGAGATCCTTCTTACCACTTCCAGGATTTTTTCCCTGTCTATTACTATATTGTGCTTCATCTCTTCCGGTATCAGCTGCCCATATTCTGGAAATTTTCCTGAAAGGAGCCTGGATATGATGACTGTCCTGGTCTTTCCTTCTTTTTTTAACAGGAATATTATCTGGTTTTCCTCCAGTATTATCTCCAGGTCCATTTTCTTGAAATCACTTTTATTTATGCTGTCCAGGACCCTGGCAGGCACCACTATTTTTATTTCTTTATTATCCGCCTCCAGTTTTCTTTTTATCTTGGCAAGCCGGTAGCTGTCGGTAGCTACCAGGGTAAGGCTTCCTTCTTTTATCTCCATCAGTATACCGGTGAGAATAGCGCGGCTTTCATCCTGTGATGTCGCCCTCTGTACTTTCATGATGAGGTTTTTAAACTCATCCAGCTCCAGTTTTACCGAGTCTTCCTGTTTTATTTCAGGAAATGCTGGATATTCTTCCAGGGAAAGGGTGTTCAGGTTGAAGCGGGCGTTTTCGCTGGTTATATGCACCTGGTTTGTTTCTTTATTAAGTTCCAGGTCTATTTTTGATTCCTTCAGGTTTTTCAGTATATTTATAAGGATCTTTGCCGGCACCACCGCCTTTCCTTTTTCCAGGACTTTTACCTCCAGGGTGCTTTTGATGCTGGTCTCCAGGTCTGTGCTGTAAACATTCAATTCCTTGTCTGCTTCTAAAAGGACGCCGCTCAGTATAAAGGCGGAAGTCTTCTGGCTTATAGCTTTACTGGAAAAGACTATAAGGTCAAGAAGCTGGCTGCGTGTTGTCTGGATTTTCATTTGTACCTCATTTTACAAACATAATCAAAATCTAATCTATTTTATTATATATATTATTTAATTAAAATAGTTAGTAGTAATCATAGCGCTGTTAAAAATGTTAACAACCGCCATTATGGTGGGGTTTTTGCCAATAAGGGTGTTAACAGAAGAAACAATCGCTGTTGATAACTCCCCTGTTTCTAAACAGGGAAGATCTTATTAAAAAAACCGACCGGTTATAAACAATAAAAAAAAGCTAATTGTTGATAATAAAGGCAGATACCAACAGGTTATCAACAGGGGCTGTTTAAAAAGTCAGGAAGACTTTTTGATCTTATTCGTTATCTCCTGTATCTGCATATATACATTCTTGTCTTTGGATATAAGTTTTGAGATCTTGGAAACTGCATAGATGACGGTAGTATGGTCCCTGTCCCCTATGGCTTTACCTATCTGGGGAAGCGAACTGCTGGTGAGCTCGCGCGCCAGAAACATGGCAAGCTGGCGGGCATGGGAAATAAATTTATTCCTTTTAGCGCTAAGGATGTCGTTTATAGGGATGGAAAAAAACTTCGATACTTCCTTTACTATCTTCTGTATGCTTATTTTTTTCTCACCGTCTTCGGGAAGGATGTCTTTTAAGATGCTTCTGGCTATATCAATATCCGGTCTGGAATTAGTAAGGGAAGAAAAAGCGACCACCCGGGTGAGGGCGCCCTCAAGCTCCCTTATATTTGATGTTATCTTTTCCGCTATAAGCCCCAGGATATCATCATATACTTTTATTTTCTCCCTTTCGGCATATTTTTTCAGTATGGCAATCCTGGTCTCCAGGTCAGGAGGCTTGATATCGGTCACCAAACCCCATTCAAAACGGGAGCGCAGCCTTTCTTCCAGGGTGGTGATGCTCCTGGGAGGACGGTCGCTGGAAAGCACTATCTGGCGGTTGGTGTCGTGAAGGGTATTGAATGTGTGGAAGAATTCCTCCTGGCTGGCTTCCTTTTCCTCAAGAAACTGGATATCATCCACCAGCAGTATATCATTATTGCGGTAACTGTTTTTAAAAGCTATGATATTCTTATACCTCAGCGCATTGATAAAGTCGTTTAAAAACTTTTCTGCAGAGACATATTTAACGGTAAGCCCCGGGAACAGCTGCCTGGTATAGTGGCCTACCGCATGAAGAAGATGGGTCTTACCCAGACCCACGCCGCCATATATAAATAATGGGTTATAAGTCTTTCCGGGATTCTCGCTGACCGCCAGGGCGGCAGTGCAGGCAAAACGGTTGCCGCTCCCCACCACAAAAGTATCGAAGGTATATTTCAAATTAAAACCTGAACCGCCCTGGGAAGCAGCATTTATCAGACTCTGCCCCTCTCCCCGGGAAAGATCGGTGTCGACGGGAAAAAACTCTTCTTCAGGACCCGACGCCCTGGTTATGATCTTGATAGTGGTATTATCGCCGGCAAATTTTTTGGTGGAGCTGTTCAGCAGGCTGAGATACCTGGATTCCAGCCATTCCTTGGCAAAATCACTGCCAACCGAGACCGTAAGAGTGTTTTTTTTTAGATCCCTGGGGGATATAGTCTCAAACCAGGTCTTAAACGTGGGAAGGTTTATATTATTCTTTATATCTGCAAGGATGTTTTCCCAAACAGTGTTGATTTCGCCATTCATATCTAAATATTAAAGATTATTGGAATAATATTCAAGATATTTAAGGCCTTTTTTGGATAAATTTCTCTTGCCCGAGGTTTCCGATGATAAAAGCTTGTTTTTCTCCAGAAATGTAAGCTCCCTGTATGCGGTGGAAAGACTGAACCCGAGCTCTTCGGCAATCGTAGAAGGGCCTGCCTCCTCCAGCTCGAGGATCAAAAACAGAATTTTTTTCTGCCTTTCAGAAAGTACCTGACTGTTCAACCTCTCAAAGGCATCTGCAGAAAGCCTGGCTTCTATATCTGAAGGGTCAGGGCTCTCCCGGCCGCCTGCATCCGCAGGGCTGGCTGCGGCATCAAGCTTAAGAGAAATGACGGTACCGCTTTTTATATTATCGGATATATCAATAGAGCCGCCGGAAAAAGTTATGGTCTCACTGACGATGGGAAGACCGGAGCCCACCCCCCTTATATATTTCTTCATGGCAGCAGTGGCGGAGGTATATCCCGGAAGAAGGGCTTTTTCCTTATCATCTATTCCCGGGCCCTGGTCTGATACCAGTATATGGTTGCCGTCAGACATTATAGAGATTACTACTTCCCTGAAATCGGCATGGATCAGGTTCTCGATCACTTCCCTTATAATAGTATAGGGTATCTTCCCCCCCATCTCATGGGAAAGAGAATATGCCTTCTGGGAGATATCATTTATAAAATCAGACACATCCTCATAAGAAGAGTCAACCACGCGGGGGATACTCCGCATATTGTCATAAAGGGCGATCTTTACAGGTATTAGAACGCCGGTGCCGGTTCCGCTTCCCAGACTGGATTTTTTTTCAAAAGGGCCGTCTTCCATAAAAGGCTCAATAAAATATATTAATTAATAATATATAAGGATTATACTTAAGTGGTCGCAAATTTTTCATTGCCTTCCAGACATTATAAGTTTTCAACAGGTAGATGATAATATTTATGCCGGAAAAAAGCTACTATTTTATACAAGTTGAAAATTATTTTAACAATCCCTGGAAGCCTCTATAGTGGTCTTTTTTAAGTTTTCAACAGATTTATCCACAGATGTTGAAAATCTGGGGAAAAACTCCTGGCAGTTTTGAAAAGTACCACCATAAAAGAATTAAAAAAAATAATTATTTTTCAGCCGGGGTTATACATGAACATGTGTTTGCAGACAAGACCGCCTGCTCTATAAAGATTCCCCTGTTGCCTCACATAAAAAAGTACTCGAAAGGCTATTCGTTGCCTCATTAATAAAAGTACTTCAGATAATCCAGTTAATAGGTAGCGATATAAAGGGG
>CAYPXQ010000155.1:0-4471 GCA_964414685.1 uncultured Actinomycetota bacterium | reverse complement strand
GCGATGGACAGCGCGGCAATGGCTGCTACTATCATAAAATCAAATGAACCCGACGATATCCTCTGCAGGATATAATTATCGGGATAATGTATCCTCAGCCAGTTCCTCCTTTTAAGGGCATTCAGTATGACTCTCAGCAATATGGCATACATGGTGGCGATCACAAAATGGAATCCCCATAGAAGCTGGGCCACCGTATATCCATAGTCTCCCAGGGGCTGCAGCCCCAGTGAGATGCCCCTGAGGGTAAAGTAGGTCACCAGGTATACCACGCCTATAAGCACCACCTGCACAGTGAGGCTGTCTATAAACATGGTCCTGGGTATATTCTCGGTGTGTTTTTCTTCTACGTCCGGGCTTGTCACACTTATCATCTTTTCCCTGTCTTCAAGACCCCAGGACTTCTTTTTCCTGACCAGTACATTAAGAAGCGGTATGCCGAATATGATGGCCCACAGGAAACCTATGGTGGCTATAGCCAGCCCTATATTGCCCCCGTTTACCAGGCCCAGCTCTTCCCAGCTGGTACCTATGGAATATGCCTGGCCCGGACCCTGGGCAAATCCCAGCGGCAGGAGCAGCCCGAATGGCGGAAAAAGCTCCGGCAGCAGCGTATATGCCAGTGCCAGGGTTATGGCAAAACCCAGTATAGCCTGGGACAGGTATGAGGTTATTATGGCCAGCCCGGTATTGATATTATCCCTGCGGTGGCTGGCAGGAACGGTGGTCCTTTCTTTAAGCGCTACTGCTATGAAGCCTATGGCCATGAGGTGATAGATCAGGTTACCCAGCTTATCACTGTCAAGCCGTATCCAGTTAAGCACTTCCGAACCCAGGATAAGGCCTATGAATCCGGCGATAATGGAAGTGGGAATAAGGAACCTCTGCAAAAACCCTACTTTTCTTTTTAGGATTATAGCTGCTATCAGGAATAGTGAAAGGAAAATATACTCCTGCACCGATGTCCAGATCTCCAGCATAAGTCTGCCTTTCTATAGATGGTTGGCTGTTGTGCTCACTTCTATTGTCCCGGGCCGGTCTTTTCGGGTACCTTAGACCCCAGACGACCTTTTTATTATTTATGTTTCAGCATAGCATCAAATCTAAACTTCACTCTTCTAATCTGTTATAATCTTATAATTATTTAAAAACAAGGGAAAAGGATGATAGATACTTTATATTTCAAGATTATATATATAGTGCTCGCCTATCTTCTGGGTTCGGTGCTCTTTTCCTATGTCATGGCAGCGGCGTACGGCAGGGGTAAAAAGGTGGATCTCTACAAGATAGACAGGCCGGGTACTGCCGGAGCCGGGCGCCAGTTCGGGGTGAAGGCAGGTATTGCCACCCTTATCTTTGACTGCGGAAAGGGCGCTGCCGTGGTGCTGGCGGGCAAGGCCATCGGCCTTGATGATATAACTATTGCTGCTGCCTGCATTGCCGTGCTTGCGGGCCATAACTGGCCGGTGTGGTTTAGATTCAGGGGCGGCGGCGGACTGGCTACCGGCATGGGGATCGCCGGGGCGCTTTTCCTTATTCCTTTCCTAATTTTCCTGGGCATATCCCTCTTAATAGCCACCATCTACCGGTTTACTGCAGGAAGGACCCATAAGGTAAATCCCAATGTGGTAGGGGGCATGGTGGGGACCCTGCTGTTTCCTCTGTTTATATATTTATTCGGGATTGTATGGGACGGCAGGTATTTTTTTGGTCCCGTCTATGAAGCTCCCTGGATATATTTCATAATGTCCCTGGCAGTTTTGCTCATAATCTTTGGCAAGGGGATCTTGCTTCACTTTGTATTCCGCAATATCTCTACCGCCAACCGTTTTAACAATTAAAAAGGGCCGGCCCCTGTCAGGTTGTGTGATAACAGAGGCCGGTTTTCTCGTCTATTGCTTTTACAGGGAAAGCATTCTATTATTTTTCCTCTTTTCCGGCTTCTTCTTCTGCTTCCATAGTATGCTCATCTTCGTAATTCAGGTACTTCTTGGCCAGGATGTTATTGAACCTTTTCCACATGACTCCCCCGAATATAGTGCCCACGGGGAAGAAAAATACCATAGTGACCACCAGGACAGCTCTTCCCAGGGGAACGGCAAATGCCTTCCTCTGGTAAAGCCCGATAAGCTCCGCAATATACAGTGCCGGCGCCAGCAGGCTGTACATCATCCTGAATGGAAAACCTGCAAGATTCCCGGCAAGGCCTGATACCGCATCAAGAGTGAACGGGTCACTCAGGTAATCGGTCACGAATCCTATAGGGCCCCAGGCAAATCCTGAAAATACGCCGATCCCCAGGAGTATCGCCATCACCCAGCACAGGATCAGCGGCCCCTCTATCTGCTTTTTCCCCATTTTTAACTCTTTTGCTGTCAGTTCTGTCATTTTCATCTTCCTTTCCTGTTTTATATCATGATCATTTATTTATCTGTTAATAGACTAGTCCAGGCTCTTTATCCTGCCCAGCCCGCTTATCTCCTGTGATACTGAAGGATCCCCGGTATAATAGACATTTCCGGCTCCGCTTATGACTACATCCAGATTATCCTTTACGTCAACCGTAGCGCTTCCCAGTCCGGTTATCTCTACCTGGCAGTCATTGCTTCCCAGGTCTTTTGCATCATATTTTCCCGAGCCGCTGATGTTAACCCTGTGGAAATCCGCTTTTCCTTCCAGGTTGATGTCGCCCAGTCCCGATATATTTACTTCCAGGCTGCCGGTCTCGATGACAAAATCAATATTTCCCGAGCCGCTGATATTAAATTCAATATCATCGGTCTCGAAGCTTCCGCATTCTATATCCCCCACCCCGCTGAGGTCTATGCGGCCCAGATCCCTGACCGTAAGCAGGAATTTCATCCTGGACGTAGGGATGACATTAAAGCCCCTCCTGTATTTTATGTAGAGCTTCCCCCCTCTTACGTCCGTCTCGATAAGGTCTATTATATTGTCATCTGCCTCAATAGTAAGCTCTTCTTCGTCTCCCTGCTGTATGGCAAGGTTTCCTATTCCTGAGAAGTGGAGCTCGTCAAATCCGGAGACGTTTCTTTGGCCGGTCACGATATCGCCGGAACCCCGAACCACTCCTACTGTCCACCTGCAGGAAGCTGCAAATACTGCCATTATCCCGATAAGCAGGGTTATGGCTGCCAGTTTCAGTATTTCAGGTTTCCTGATGTTCTTTGCCCTTAGCTTCATCTTTTCCTCCTTTAATGGGTTTATCTTGCCGGGTACAGTGGTCAGTAGCCGACTGCTATATCACCCGAGACGGCATTTATCCCTATCCTGTATTCACTATCACCTACAGAACCCTCCAGTCTCCTGCGGCTGGAGGATACTGTCTTCATGGCAAAATCCTGCTTTATTTCCCCGGACACAGTGGATGCATCCAGATAAAACTCCGCCTCCCGGGGAAGAATGATCCTTACATCTCCCGAGGTTACTTCTATGTTCATATCGGAGACCGCATCCTGGTCGATAAGTATATCCCCGGAAACAGACTTTATGAAAATATCCTCATTTCCACTGCCGGAGATAAGGCTCACGCTTCCCGATGTATTGGTGACATCAATGCTGCCGGTATAACCGGTGGCCGAGACATCCCCGGACGTTGATCCTATCCTTATCTTTTCCGATATTATCTCCTCCAGCTTCATGTCTCCCGAAGTGGAGTCTATGACAAGCCGGGAGGACTCCAGGCCTTCTATCCTGACATTACCCGACACTATATCTATATCCATCTCCTCCAGCTGTATCTGGGGGATATAGATATCTAAAGTGGTGGTCCTGCGGATATTTATGGCGAAAAAGATATTGGGCCTCTGCTCCACCTCTATATACAGCTTATCTCCCGTCCTGTATGCCACCAGCCGGGGAAGGCTCCGCTTCACATTGGTGCTCGCCTGGCCGTAGAGATGGACCGTGATATCGCCTTTTGTGGTGGGGATTATATTAAGGTCATCACTTACAACATCGATTTCGATGGAGGATATCTCCGACGGCTCAAATGTCCTGGATTCATTTATGGTCTCGGAAGCGACATCGATATTTCCGGTTGCCGCCAGTATCAGTGCTGCTATGCCGAAAGACACCACCATAGTGGCTGCCAGCGCTATTATCAGTATTTTTATACTACGCTTCATCCCGCTTCTCCCTTCCTGCTATTATCCTGCCGTTAAACTTGATATATCTTATGAACATACTGAAAAACCCCCTGATGAGATATATGTCTCCTATAAAGAAGAGCACTCCGAAACATATAAGACCGATGGAACCGAACACCCCTACCGCCGGGTTTATAAGCATATTGAAGACTTCCGGGAACAGGGGGCTGAATATGGTGCCCAGGAGCGCAGTTATGCCGCCGGCTGTGATGCCTGTGGCTGCCGCAAACAGGCAGATGATCAGCGACAGGATTACAAGGAACGGACCCAGGACGAATATGAGGTTGAAAAAACCCAGACCCAGG
>CAYPXQ010000154.1:0-2455 GCA_964414685.1 uncultured Actinomycetota bacterium | reverse complement strand
GAGAACCTGTTCTTAAGGTCATTGGTACCCAGAGCGACCATTACCAGGTCCAGGGGCGCATGCGATTCCAGGCAGGGTATGAGATAGGTGCTGCCGTTTCTGTGTATGCCTTCTACCGGGTCATCGAATATGGTGTTTCTGCCGTTTAAGCCTTCCACTATTATATTATAGTCCTCTCCCAGCTCCTTCTGGAGGATGGTAGTCCATCTTTTCTCTGCCGGATACCTGTAGGTACTGGGTATAAAGTCCACGTCCAGCATATTAAAATCAATAGGTCTGGTGCTGTGGGTATTGGAGTCTCCGTAGCATAATATGTTTTTCATGCTTGCCTTTCCTTTTTATGGAATATTAAAAGATAATCGATCTGATCCGGATAACCGGCAAGGTCCTGGTCTTCTTTCATTTTCCGCTGCACATATCATTCAGCCTGTTCCTGTAGTACTTGAAATTCTCCCAGGTTACATCTTCCGATACTGCGTGATCTATATGGGGTATATAGCCTCCTTTGTCCATAACCCTTTTTGTCTTTTCCAGTTCCTCATCTATCTTCTGCCTGTCCGAACCTTCAAAAAGCACTCTCTTGTCAAAACCTCCCAGGAGATCCAGGTCCGGGTAATCCCTCCTTATTTTTTCCAGGTCATTTACCGCTTCAATGGGAAAGATTCCGGTAATCCCCACATCGATCCACAGGGGTATGAGTTCATCTATCAGGCCGTCACAATCCACGAATATATTTTTTATGCGGTGCTGGCTTAGATAGTCTATGAACCTTATATAATAAGGCTTCAAAAACTCGTCAAACATCTCCTTAGATATAAATGATCCCGACCTGTATGCTATGTCTTCCAGGATGAATATGCAGTCCATATCGACTTTCCTGAGTATTATATCCCAGTATTTCATCACAAAGTCAAGATAAAACTGGTTAAAATCCTTTATAAGCCGGGGATCATCATACATCCCCATCATGAAGCCCACCTCGCCCATAAGGTGCCTGGCCAGGAAGCTGAAGCCAAAGGGGTTCCCTCCCAGTCTTATGGGAAAATCCCTTTCTTTTAAGGCCTGCGCCAGCCGGTCAAAGCCCGGGGGAAGCCTTTTGGAAAAATCCTCATCATAGGCAGATATGTATTTGCGGAAGCTCTTTCTGTCTTTTACGGGGTATTCTAGCACCATAGGTATGCCAGGATGCCTTTTTGATATCTTGTTTACAAGGCCGAAGCTGTCTTTGTATATGCGGTATGAGCTGTCTTCTGATATTATTTCCTGTTCTAAGAGGGGGCTTATATCGAATGGAAACTTTTCCAGGTAGGAATCCAGATCAAAATATTCCATCACATTTACGTCTACCCTGCCGGCATTTTGCGGCGATACCGCTTTTGAACCCCTTATCGGTTCCGAATCAAGGATATTCCCGGATACCGGCTTTACCTCCGGAAGCCCCTCTGCCAGCCACCTTCTTATGGTACCGGCCCAGTAGGCAAATTCTGCCTTGAGGATGGAAGGATTTTCCTGCCTTTCCATTACCGCATGGAACTTTTCCCTTGAATCCATTATACCCTCCCAAAGATCAGGTCAGTTATGTGTTGATAAAAAGCTATAGTGTTCCCAGGTCCCTGACTGTAGCTCTTTCTATTATATTGGTATCAAGTACCACTTTCCTGGAATACACCGGTTTGTCTTCGATAAGGTCTATGAGCATTTCCATAGCCGTCTTTCCCATCTTTGTCTTATTCTGCTTTATGGTGGTAAGGGGCGGATTTGAGTACTGGGCGAAAGTGCTGTTTCCGTTTCCCATAAAAGATATGTCATCAGGGATCCTGTAGCCTTTTTCCACGGCAGCATTCATGGCACCAAAGATTATTGAGTCTGACGGGGCAAATACCGCTCCCGGTTTTTTCTTTTTAAGCAGGTCACACATGATATAATAACCGTGCTTTGCCTTTTCCAGCTGCAGGCCGTCATCGATTATTATATTGTCTTTATCTAAAGGAATGCCGTTTGCTGCCATTGCATCCCTGAAAGCCCTGAGTCTTTCTTTCAAAGCCTCCATTACCAGGGGTTCGGTTATATAGCATATATCCTTATGCCCCTTGCCGATAAGATACTCGGCAGCCCGGTAAAAAGACCTGTAATTATCTTCTTCCACTGAATAGACATCATCCCTTGATGTCTGGCGGTCTACCAGCACAAAAGGTATTCCCAGTCTTGATACTTCATCGAGCTCGTTTTCATCGCCCCCGCCGGTAGCAAAAGTGAAGCCGGCGATATAATTGTTGAGCAGGCTGGTTATCTGTTTTCTTTCTTTTACATTATCATACTGGTTGGATGATATTATGGTGGAGTATCCCCTGCGGTAGGCTACCGTTTCCAGTCCGTCCACCAGTTTATAGTAAAAAGGGTCAGATATTTCCGGAAGTATTATAGCTATTATACTGCTTTTTCCTGTCCTTAAGCT
>CAYPXQ010000153.1:0-6480 GCA_964414685.1 uncultured Actinomycetota bacterium | reverse complement strand
TATGATAACCAGGCCGGACCGGCTTCTGGACAGCTTCATAGAAAGCGGGGCTGATTCCATAAATGTGCATGTGGAAGAATGCCCCCACCTGGACAGGACCCTTAACTACATAAAGGAAGCTGGAAAAAAGACTGCTGTTGCCCTTAATCCTTCGACTCCGGTAAGCAGCCTGGAAAATGTTCTGGGTATCACTGACATGATACTCATAATGACCGTGAACCCCGGTTTCGGGGGACAGAAGTTCATTGATGGAATGGTCTATAAGATAAGCCGGCTAAAGCAGATGATCGATGATTATAAAAGACGGACCAGTCAGCCGGGAAAAGTGATAGAGATCCAGGTAGACGGAGGGATAGACTTAAAGACAGCTCCCCTGGTGGTGGGAGCGGGAGCTACAGTACTCTCCATAGGTACTGCCATCTTCAGGTCAGAAGACCCGGCAGGCTTTATAAAAGAATTACGGCAAAGCGTCATACCCTCGATCTGAGGTTTTCCGTCTCGACTAATATATGATTTCTCATAACTTCCAGCAACAAGTCTTCTTATGGGTCATATGTTATTATGAGGGATTGCTTTGATATAACCCTTGAAAAATATATATATTTTGGAGGGTATCCCGGCTCGATAAGACTTATAGATGATAGACAGAGATGGATGCAGTATATCCTGGAGTCACTGATCGAGACAACCATATCCAGGGATATTTTGCTAATGACAAGAGTTGATAAACCGGCTCTGCTAAGAAGATTATTCCATATTGGTTGCGAATACTCCGGCCAGATCCTCTCATATCAGAAAATGATAGGACAACTGCAGGATGCCGGCAACACCACAACACTTGCTAATTATCTTGAACTATTAAATGGTGCCGGATTGCTAAGCGGTATAAAGAAATATTCGGATAAAACACACCGCAAAAGAAGTTCGAGCCCAAAACTGCTGGCATTAAATACTGCCCTGATGTCTGCACTATCGGGTATTTCTTATGAAGAAGCTACAGTTGACCGTCAATATTGGGGAAGATTGACAGAATCTGCGGTTGGTGCGCATCTGGTCAATGATTCAAGGGGGAAAGGCATCGATGTCTATTATTGGCTAAATCGCAATAAAGAGGTTGATTTTATTCTTGAGTCTGGTAAAAGATTAACAGCTATTGAGGTAAAAAGCGGTAAAAAGAAGTATACCCTGGCAGGAATGGAAGAGTTCGGCAGGACCTTTAAAGTAAAACGCCAGCTCCTGGTGGGCGGACAGGGAATCGCAATTGATGATTTTCTTTCAAGTCCAGTTGATAAATGGATAGAATGAAAAGGGGAAAATATCCCGTTGCTAAAGGACCTGACATATAATTATTAATTAAACTGGGATGCTGTAATATTTAACAGATAGCCGGTAAAACGGTAATCAGAGATGACGATAGAAATATGTCCGTAAGATTATAAATCAACTATCAAGAAGCCATTTCCATATAGGTATCAGGCTTATTTTTTTTCCTCTTATTTTAAATTCTTCTTCTGAGTCATATGTTATTATTTTCAGATCGCTACAATTTAGATCATCGCTTGCCTTTAAAAGAGATCCCAGCTCTCTATCCCTGGTCTCGATATTTTCAAGATCCATACAAACCTGGATAAGTTCTTTTATATCTCGGCCCTCCCTGGTGACAAAGTCAACTTCTCCAGAGTAATAGTCATAAAAATATATTTCAGAGCCCTTTCTCTTTAAATGGGTAAAAACCATGTTTTCTAAAATTTTCCCGGAATTTTTGGAGAACTGAAAAGATAGCGAGCCTATGATTCCTGTATCTACTACATATATTTTTTTTCTTGCTTTTATCTGCTGCTTCAGCTTATAGGAAAAAGGGTATAGCTGAAAGACCAGATAAGCCTCTTCCAGATAACTGATATAATTTTTTATTGTATGCACACTGTTCACGTCGAAGATATTTTTTAACTTCTGGTATGTTATATTTGTCCCGAAGTTGGAGATAAGATATAGAGCTAATTCCTTCAAAGACCTTACATATCTTATATTATATCTTTGAGTAATATCTTTAGAGATAATCTTATCATACAGGTCCCTCAAATACTGTTCTTTAAAAGTAATGCTTGATATTTCTGGAAAACCGCCAGATCCTATATAATCATCCAAAGCCCTCTTGATATTTGATTCTTCTTCTGTTGAATATAAACCTTTATCAGATATATCAATTTTTTTAAAACTTAAAAATTCTTTGAATGAAAAAGGATAAAGTTCAACTAAAAAATGTCTTCCAGTTAGAGAAGAAGCCAGTTCCCTGCTTAAAAGGTTGGAATTGCTTCCGGTGATTATAAGGTTATATCCTGACCGCTGCAGACGATTTACAAATAATTCCCAGCCTTCTATGTTTTGTATCTCATCCAGAAGTATATGGTGTAATCCGGGATTTATCTCATTTAATAATCCCAGTAGATCATTCAGGTCTTCCGGATTTATCCCATAAAGTCTTTCATCATCAAAGTTTATATATCCATATATATTTTCTTGCAGTATCCTGTGGGCTAAAAATGATTTTCCGCATCTTCTGACTCCAGCTATTATTTTGATCAGTTTATCGTCCAGTGCAGCTTTTATTTCGGGTTCTATCTCACGGGTGACTATATGGGTATTTAAAATACTTTTAATCTCCTGTTTTTGATCCAGGATAACCTGTTTTAATCTATTTTTATTCATATATTATATTTAATGCACATTATTAATAAAATTTGTGCAGTATACTGCACAAATGATATCACACTATTTATGAAAGTCAAGTAGCCTGGAATGCTTTAATATTTAAAAAGTATCAGGGCCGGGCATAGAAGCCCGGCCCTGTCAAAACATAGCTTTATGGTATCATAACCGTATCTATTACATGGATAACTCCGTTTGAGCACCATATATCTGTGACTATGACATTGGCTCCGTCAACCTTTACACCGGCAGAGGTATCTATGGGAAGTACATTGCCCCCCACAGTCTCGGCACTGGTAAGGTTTACCACATCTGCTGCCATGACTTTTCCTGCTACCACATGATACAGAAGTATATCTGTAAGGGCGCCAGATGGATCCTGGAGCAGGGTCTCAACCGTGCCTGCAGGAAGCTTGGCAAATGCGGCATCTGTGGGCGCAAATACAGTAAACGGACCGGCACCGCTCAAGGTATCTGCCAGACCGGCTGCCCCTACGGCTGCTACCAGGGTCTGGAATGTCCCAGCCTTTATGGCTGTGACCGGAATAGTATCCAGGTTAGCCGTAAAGGGAGTTACCCCGTAGCTCTTGGCCAGGAGTATAAACTCGGTGGAACGGGTAAACGCCCTTACCACATCATGCCTGGAGCTTCCGGAAGCCAGTGCTGCTGTCCAGGCAGCTGCGCCGTCAGCATCAGCTGGTCTTCCCAGTATTTTGTAGAGATATTCTACAAACATCTGGTCGGAGTATCCGGCCATCATATCCATTGATTCTTTGGAGAAAATCACTCCTTCTACTACCTCAGCTGCACCCCAGGCGCCGCTGTCCAGTCCTCCGGCGAAGTAATTTAGTCCGTCAACATCAGGATTTCTTCCCAGGAGCATATTATATGTCCTGGTTACAAATCCTGCCGCGCCCATATCACCTGCCTGATATTTGGCCTCAGGCGGTATCATAACCGTATCTATGACATGAATGACCCCATTTGAGCACTCGATATCGGTTATTATTACATTGGCGCCGGCTACCTTTACCCCATCACTGGTGTCTATAGGCAGTATCCTTCCGCTTACAGCTGTGGCGCTGGATAGTCCAACCACATCGGCTGCCATTACCTTACCGGGCACTACGTGATAAAGAAGTATATCAGTAAGCGCTCCCTGAGGGTCTGCCAGCAGTGCATCTATGGTGCCTGCAGGCAGTTTGGCAAAAGCATCATCTGTGGGCGCAAATACGGTAAACGGCCCCGGGCTGTTAAGTGTGTCTGCCAGTCCGGCTGCACCTACAGCTGCCACCAGGGTAGTAAACCTGCCGTCAGCTACGGCTGTTTCCACTATGGTGGAAAGATGGTCTTCTGCTGCCAGCATTGAAGGTGCTGCCAGCAATACAGTCATGGCGGTTATGATCATTACCAAGCAGCCATTTTAGTGTCTTTTTCATTTGTTCCTCTCCTTGTTATGTTGATCTGTTTTTGATAAATATATATATAAACTTAAATTGTTTTACTGCATCAACCGGAAACGTCTGATCAGGTTCAGGAGTTCTACCGGCGGATCACTTTTACAAAAGAATGCGTCTGCGCTGGCATCAAGAGCATTTCTAATATTCTCATGATGTATATCCATACATATAAGTCTCAGCTGCGGGTAATCGTTTTTTATGACTCTTATGACATTTATAGTCCTGGAATTAAAAAGATCCCAGTCCAGGAGAATGATCCTGAAGTCCAATTTGCTTAATTTTTCAAAAAAACTGATTGGTTCTTCAGAAACCAGTACTTCATCATTATGACCATTGAACTCTATCAATGTCTGTAGCGCCGATCCCAATGCCTTATTCTTTGCTGCAATCATGATCCTCAAGGTATACTTCCTTTTTAATAAAATACATCTAAATTATATATTCAGGACAGAAAGCAGGGCACATGCAAAAGGCTGGAATTATTGGTAGTCTTTTACCCGTAGGAATGGGTAGTATAAAGGATCAGTCAAGCAGGTTTTCCCTGACTGCGATAGCAGCTGCCTGGGCCCGGTTGGATACTCCCAGCTTGGACAGGATATTGCTTATATGGAATTTTATGGTATTGCCGCTTACAAAAAGCTGTCTGGCGATGGACTTGTTTGAATGGCCTTTGGCTATCATGATAAGGATATCCTTTTCTTTTTCGGTTAGAAGAGAGATCCCGCCGGAAGGAGACCGGATGTCCTGGGCCATTGATTCCATGGCTTCAGGGGAAAAGAAAGACTGGCCGTTATGAGTATCCCTTATATGCTGTGCCAGCTCCCGCGGCGAGATATTTTTAATGATATAGCTTCTGGCTCCCGCCTTTATGGCATTTTTTATCAATTTGCTGTCCACAAAGCTTGACAGTGCTATTATCTTGGTATCGGGATTATTTCTCATTATGTCATCTATGGCCGAGACTCCGTTCTGGACAGGCATATCAAGATCCATCAATACCACGTCGGGACATAATTCATTACAGAGTTCTACTGCTTCCCTGCCGTTTACAGCTTCCCCCACCAGCCTGAGATCATCGTTTACTTTAAGCATAGTCTTCAGGCCATCTCTGGTTATGGCATGGTCATCAGCTATGAGGATACTGATATTTTTTGATTCTTCCATTTTATTCCCCGTCCTTATATTTATAGACTAGAGACACCTTCGTACCCTCTCCTTCGCTGCTCTTGATATTCAAACTGGAATTTATAGAGCCTGCTCTCTGATCCATGATATAAAGGCCAAGTTTTCTTTTGGATATATCTTTGATATCAAAACCCTTTCCATTATCAGTTATGGTCAAAATGGTTTTTTGGGGCTTCTTTTCAAGCCGGACACTGGCTTTATCGGCACCTGAATGCTTGACAGCATTGTTCAATGATTCCTGGGTTATTCGGTATATGACCTCTTTCACTTCCCCGGGAAGATCGCGGCCGCTTTCTATATCAAGGGTAATATCTATATTCGAGCGAAGCTTAAGGGAGTTTACCAGCTGCTTCAGAAGGTCGTCTATATTTTCACCGGCAAAAGATTCGGGTCTTAATTCCATAAGCAGCCTCCTCATCTCGGCAAGTGCATCGTGTGTCAGGATCTTGAGTTTATTCATCTGCCTTTTTGCCTCTTCCTGGTCTTTTTCCCATAATTCCGGTATAAGTTCTGCTATAATACTTGCCGAGAAGATAGTCTGGCTCACGGAGTCATGCAGATCTCTTTCAATTCTTTTTCTCTCTATTCTTGCCACTTTTTCTTTTTGCCTGGCGAGCTCCCTGGTTATATTTGTCTGTTCATTTGATATCCTGCTCATCTCATCAAAGAGGTGGTTCAAGCTGTGATAGGTGTCGCTGGCTATTATCAGCTTCCTGTTGCCCAGCTGTATGCCAGTGAATAAGAATACCTCGTTTTGATTGCCGGTATCGAATAACATCTCCACATCCTGTACCACTGTCTCGCTTTCCATGCGTTTAAGGAGGTCTATAGCTTTTCTCCGGTCATTGACGTCAACGATCTGAATAAAATCCTTGCCTGAATATTTCTTTGCATCAAGATTTAAAGCATCATTTATGATGCCGGAGACAACTCCTTTCTTATTGCATAGGAATACGATATTCTTGGCATATTTCCTTATTTTTGGATGATTAGTATTTATATCAGTCATATTTATCTTTCAGGCTTTTTATAATTGAGACTGCATCGGTTATTCCCATGGCACAATAATCTGCTCCTATTTCTTTCCACAATCCCTTGTTGTTTTTAAAAACATATCCTCCTACCA
>CAYPXQ010000152.1:0-3539 GCA_964414685.1 uncultured Actinomycetota bacterium | reverse complement strand
GTACTTCGAGTCAAGGGGAGTGATAACGGGCTTCTTTGACCCCATATATTTATTTATCCGGTCAGCATTCCAGGTGGGTATATAAAGCCTGTCCCCTTTTCCATACTGGATAAGGAAATACTCCCTCTTGTTGCCGTCTACCTGCCTGGATATGGTATCTATATATATACCTATACCATGATTCTTGTGCACCACGAATTCTCCCGGCTTAAGGTCGGGGACATCAAATATGTCTGCCCTGGAAACCGCCTTTTCCATCTGCTGGTAAATATCAAGCTCGCCATACAGGGAAAAATGCGTGCTGCAAAAACCCCGGTAAAGTCTTGCATCAGATATGTTGACTATGCCCGGTCCGGGAGACTCCCGGGAAGCATCCTTGCGGTCAAGCGACTGGTAGGATATGGAGTTTTCGGCCAATATCTCTTTTATCTTCTTCTGCCTGGTGAGGCTGTCTGTAGAGATCACTATTTCCTTTTTTGAACCGATATCCGCCTTTATATTATCTATGAATAGATCTGCATTCCCCTGGCTTTTCTTCTGCCTGGAGATGGTGCTGAACACGAAACCGCTGGAGGACCTCCCTGCTTCAGCTGTTGATAATAGATCCATCCTGTATCCATGTATCTTTTTTTCAAATATATCAGGGGAGGCAAGATACCGGGAAAGCATTTCCCTGTCATCGATCACCAGGTTTTCTGCCTCCCTTTCAAATACCTTCTGCAGGAAGTCAAGGTCGCTTTTAAGTTTGAGATATACTTCTACCGGATCACAGAGTATGGTGGTAAATACTCCCCTGGACTCTTCCATGATGTCAAAAAGGTCTGACATGGGAGTGTCAGGTCCCGCATCATCACCGGGGTCTATCTGCCACGGGTCCAGGCAGGAAAATATCTCCGCCTTATCCCCGGTGCCTGCCGGAACCCTGGTCTCAGGCTCCAGGAAAGTGATCTTTTCCACTTCGTCTATAAGGACATCTACCTGTATGACCTGTCTGGAGATCATATCGAAAATATTTATCGTATCCCCCCGGACGCTGAATTCTCCCCTGTCATATACCTGGCTCACCCTCTCATAGCCATTGCCAGCCAGCCATTCTATCAGGAGATCCCGGTCATAATCCTTTCCTTTTTCTATTTCCAGCACCTTAAGGTCCTTTATCCTGGAAGATGGGGTGAGGTTTACCAGCGAGCTGGCTGTAGCTATTATCAGGGGCGCATCTGACCTGCCGCCTCTAAGTGTTTTCAGGGTTTCCAGCCTGGAGGTAATGGCCTGGTAGTCGGAGGTCCGGCTTCTAAGGAATATGCTGCTCCCGGCTCCCGTAAAAACCGAGATGTCCCGGCCGCCCTCCAGACAGCCTGCCTCCTGCCTCAGCTGTAAAGCCTTTTCCCTGGTAGATGTGACCACCAGTATGGTACCCCGGTCTATCCCGGCATAGCCTGTTATTATATATGGCCAGATAGCCTCATCGGCGGTTACCGGGTCCGGCGCCCTATCCTCATTAAAGGCTTTAGCAAATTCTTCCCACTGTTTCTGTCTGGTGAAATACTCGATCATATTAGATATTTTATCAGGAATTGTAATGATTTTTTAATGAAAGTTACTATTGACCTTAGCTGCTGACAGGATGTATATTTAGAAAAAATTATTTAGAGGAGAATCAATGAAGATCAAAAGGGCAGTCTTGAGTGCAGCAATTATGGCATTACTTATTATGGCAGTACCGGTCCTTGCCGGGTGCGGCTCTGTGGCTAAGTATTCTGACCCCATTGCGGAAAATATGCTTGTTTCCATGAATAATGGAGATTTTGCCGGTTTTTCCAGAGATTTTGATGCAAACCTGAAGGCAGAGGTCCCCGAAAATGTATTTACCGATCTCAGCGCCTCAGTAAGCGGCCAGCTGGGAAAATATATTGAGGGTTCCAAGAAGATGACCGGCGTCAATATTGAAAATGATATCACCACCGCCACCTACCAGGTAGATTTTGAAAACCAGGAGGATTTCCAGATGAGGTTTGTCTACCAGAAAACAGGCGGGGAGATGAAGCTTGCGGGATTCTGGTTTGACGGATAAAAGGTATTAATATTATCGGGAGCCTGCCCACGGGCAGGCACTTTTCTTAATTATACTTATTTGCAGCCTGTTCCAGGCCGTTCTCAATATATTCCTTTATCATATCTACTGAACGGCCTATAAGGAGATCCAGTTCCTGTCTTTCGCTCTTTTTAAATGATCTGAGCACATAATCAGAGGCTTCCATCCTGCCGGGAGGCCTTCCCACCCCGAAACGAAGCCGGTCAAAATCAAGTCTTTTCGTCTTTTCAAATATTGACTGGAGCCCTCTGTGTCCGGCTGTGCTGCCCCCTCTTTTTATTTTTATGCGGCCGAATTCAATATCGATGTCATCATGGACGACAAGCATACCCATTCCTTCTTCTCCGGAATGCGCCAGGGCGGCGGCAACCGCAGCGCCGCTTTTATTCATGAAAGTCAGGGGCTTTATGATGAGCAGGTCTTTGCCTGCATATGATGCATTATATGCTTCCGAATTGAATTTTGCGTATCTGCTGCCTGAACCCAGGCTGGATACAAGCCCGTCTATAATGGCAAAACCGATATTATGCCGCGTCCCGGCATAATCCCCTCCCGGATTGCCCAGGCCCGCTATAAGCATCATCGGACTTATTCTTCCCTGGCCTTTTCCTGATGTCCTTCAGCTTCACCGCCGGCAGCTTCTTCTGCAGGCTTCTCCCTGCCCACCAGTTCGGGTTCTTCCATCTCTTCTGCACCGGCTTCTCCGGCAGCAGGCTCTTCTTCCTTGAGCTCCGTAGGCGGAATGATGGAGACTATTACTTCTGAAGGCTCGTTCAGTATCCTGACTTTCCCATCTATCTCTATGTTCTCCACCCTGACAATGCCGTTCATCTCCAGGTCCCCGATATCATAATCTATATGCTCCGGTATATCTGAAGGGAGGCAGGAGATATGAAGCTCCCTGAGTCCATGCTGGAGTACTCCGCCCATATCCTTTATGCCCACAGCTATATCGCTGTTTAATATGCTTATGGGGACCGAGGTCTCGATCTCTTTTTTCATCTGTATCCTCAGGAAATCAAGATGCCTCAATTCACTGGATATGGGGTCCCTCTGATATTCCTTTATGATGACAGCATCACTGTCTTTGCCTTTTCCGTCAAGGCTGACGTCAAAGATTATGCTGGAAATATTATGTCCTTTTAGAAGCCTGATGAGTTCTTTTCTTTCCACCTTTATGCTTTCAGGCTTCTTTTCCAGGCCGTAGATCACAGCCGGTATGTAGCCTTCCCTGCCCAGTTTAGCGGCAGCATTCTTTTTGATCTCTTTGTCGATCCTTTTTTCTGCTTTTAAAGCTATATTTGCCATTTTACATCCACTTCCGTCTATAAAAATAATTTAAACGAGGTTCTCGCCTTTAAACAACTCACTTACCGACTTGCAATAATAAACTTTTTTAATGGTTTTTGCAAGCAGCGGGGCTATGGAAAGTACCTTTATCTTTTCA
>CAYPXQ010000151.1:0-5709 GCA_964414685.1 uncultured Actinomycetota bacterium | reverse complement strand
GGAACCGATCCTTCCTATACTGATACCTTTACCAGCTGGCTCTTGTCATCCCGCGGCCTTATGATAAAGTTTCCCGCCTACCAGGTGGGACCATATGCTGCAGGGGATTTTACAGTAGTCATTCCTTATGATAAATTGGACAGCCTGGTATTGATGCCAGGAGCCGGATAAACACCGGTCTTTTTTCTTTTTTAGGTATTCTAAAAATTCTTTTTAGAAAAGTTTAAAAAAATATTTCACAAAATTGTTTATATTTAATATAATAAGCATAACCTTTGAAACTGGGAAGTTTCGTAGTTATTAAAATTTGCGGACGAAAGAATGCAAAAAGTAGGTTTATTTATAGAAAGCCCGGAAATGTTTCAAAGGACCAGGCCCCGAAGGTATCAGGTTGCCTAAGGTCGTAAGGTTATGGTAATAGATTACCCGGGGTTTGTTTTTTTTAGAAAACTCTCTTTTGTTTGTAGTATTTTAATTAAGGGCTACTTGTTACCTTCTGTTACCTCACTGACTAAAATATCGAAAAGCGCGGAGAAATGAGTTATTTTGAGAGGAGGTAAATATGCAAGGCAGCAAACTATATGTAGGAAACTTAAGCTATTCTGTAACAAATGCAGATCTGGAGAAGCTTTTCTCAGAACATGGTGAAGTAAAATCAGCTAATGTGATAGGAGACAAGGGTTTCGGATTTGTTGAGATGTCAAGCAGCTCGGAAGCCGAAAAGGCCAAAGACGCTCTTGATGGTTCAGAATATGAAGGAAGAACTTTAAAAATAGACGAAGCTCGACCTCAGAAGCCAAGAAACGATCGAAACTTCAATAGAAGGTATTAGATCTAAAAAAGCAGATCCTATTGGACCAGGGTCTGCTTTCCTTTTCTGATAACATCACCTTTACCTGTCATCTTATAAAAGTAAGGCAGGAAAGTTAAACCTATAAAAAGAGTAAGTGGGAAATCCTATGAAAAAAGAAAATAAAAATATATTAATGTTATATCCGGAGTATTCAAAGACATTCTGGAGTTTTGAAAATGTGATGAAGATACTGGGAAGAAAGGCTGCCTATCCGCCTCTGGGGCTCTTGACTGTGGCTTCCATGCTTCCCGGTCACTGGCAAAAAAAACTGGTCGACCTCAATACCGAAAAGCTAAGCCGGTCTGACATATCGTGGGCAGACTATGTCCTTATAAGCGGGATGATAGTACAGAAAGAATCAGCCTTAAGCTTGATCGAGATCATAAAACGGGAAGGCAAGCCGGTGGTGGGCGGAGGACCGCTCTTTACTACGGGAAGCATAGATGCTTCAATGGTGGACCATCTGTTTTTAGGAGAAGCAGAGGAGACCATAGCTGGTTTTGTCGATGATGTATATCGGGGCAGGCTTAAAAAGACCTACAGGGCTGAGGATTATCCGGATATAAAAAGCACGCCGGTACCTGACTGGAAGCTTATAAATATATTCAATTATCACTCTATGAGTCTCCAGTATTCAAGAGGCTGTCCATTTAACTGTGAGTTCTGCGATGTTGTGGTCTTGAATGGAAGGACACCCAGGACAAAGACCAGGGGACAGGTAATAGCCGAACTTGATGAGCTCTATGATCTCGGCTGGAGGGGAAATGTGTTTTTTGTAGACGATAACCTGATCGGCAACAAAACCAGATTGAAGGATGTCATCCTTCCCGCAGTGATAGGGTGGCAGAAGTCAAAAAGGTATCCCTTCACATTCAATACCCAGGTATCTATAAATCTTTCTGATGATGAAGAACTCATGAGACTTATGGTGGATGCCGGGTTCTCTACAGTCTTTGTGGGGATCGAGACCCCTGATGAAGACAGCCTGAAGGAATGCAGCAAATACCATAACAGGGACAGGGACCTTGTCGGTTCTGTCAAAAAGCTGCAGAATTTCGGACTTGAAGTCCAGGGAGGCTTCATCGTGGGTTTTGACAGCGACACGCCTACGATCTTTCAGAGGCAGATAGACTTCATACAGAAAAGCGGCATAGTGACGGCCATGGTAGGCCTTCTTACTGCTCTTCCAGAGACAAAACTCCATAAGAGGCTCTCAGATTCCAACAGGATCCTGAAGGACACTTCTGCAAACAATACTTTTTTTTCCAGTATGAATTTCAAGCCAAAGATGGAGATAAAGACTCTGTTCAGCGGATATAAGAAAATACTTGATACTATTTATGACCAAAGAGACTATAATGAACGGATAAAGACTTTCATACGGGAGTTCAAACCCCCTAAAAGGAAAGTATACAGGATAAAGATACAGAAATTCCAGCTGAGGGCATTGTTCGGGTCCATGTGGATACTGGGAATAAAGAACAGCGGAAGGAAATATTTCTGGCTGCTGCTGCTCTGGGTATCTGTAAAGTATCCTGGTCTCATACCTTATGCCATAAGCTATTCCCTGGCGGGAATACATCTGAGAAGTCTGACTGGCAACGAGGCTTAAGACATTTTTTGAGAAAAAATTTGTCCCAGAAGGGTCCTACAGGGATAATGTTGCTGCCGTGGTGGAATACCTTAAAAGATCAGGAATTTAAAACAATAATAATATATAATTTTAAAGCTGTGCTAAGCCCTATTTTAGCACAGCTTTAAATTCCTGTTTTGCCTTATTGACCTTGGGGCTTACCACTGCACGGCAGTAGGGCGCCCTCTCATTATTGGCAAAATAATCCTGGTGGTAATCCTCACCCTTGTAAAACTTCTCCAGAGGCTCCACTTCAGTCACTATCATAGAAGGATATGTTTTGTTGTCCTTTAGTTTCTGTATGTAATCCCTGGCCGCTTTTTTCTGTTCCGGCGTGGTATAAAGTATTATGGAGCGATACTGGGTGCCGATGTCATTGCCCTGCCTGTTCAAGGTGGTGGGGTCATGAGAGGCAAAGAATATTTCCAGCAGCAGCCGGTACGATACTTTTTCCGGGTCATAATGTATCCTTACAACCTCCGCATGTCCGGTGGTCCCCGAACATACTTTTTCATATGAGGGGTCCTCTGCAGATCCTCCGGCATAGCCTGACTCTACCTTCTTTACCCCTTTTATCATCTTAAAAACGGCTTCCAGGCACCAGAAGCACCCTCCGCCGAATACTGCCGTATCAAGTCCCATAATGATCTCCTTTCCCATATATTGTATTATATGCGGTCAAATACTTCTAATTTTAAAGTTTTAGTTTAAATTACCAACCGATCATATTTTAAATGATTGACATTCATGTATAATAAATAATATGGCAGTATTATATGTGATAATAACTATACTGGTAGGCGCAGTTATAATCCTCTTTATCCAGTCGCGGGAAAGACCCAGAGATCTGGAAAAAGAGGTGGCAAGGCTGAGGAGAGTCATAGCGTCGGAAGGCCTTAACTTTGAGCAGGTGGAATACAGGATATCCAGCCTCAAGGAAGATATTACTGCCAGGAAAAAGCTTGTCGCATCGGGAAAGATGAAGGAAAGCCAGATAGCGGAATACATGGAGGGTCTGGAAAAGTCTCTGGAAGGTATCCTGGAAGAACTGTTAAGCGGTAAGTCGGTAAAATAGAGATATATGGTAATCCACAGGGAAACACTTGAGGAAAGGGTCATCAATGCCCGGGGCAATAGTGACCGACTTAATACTCTCATAAAAGAATTCAAGCCGTTTATTGCCAGCGTAGCCCAGAAAAGGGTGGGAAGATACCTGGAATATGGCAGGGATGATGAACTTTCAGTGGCCCTTATGGCATTCAGGGAGGCAATAGGCTCATTTAAAGCAGGCAGGGCCAGGTTTTTATCCTTTGCCAGGATGGTCATCTCCCTTCGCCTTATAGACCATTACCGGAAGCTGGAACACGGCATTGAAGTCCCCGGCGATGAATTTGAAGAAGATATCTGGGAAAAGCAGTCAGTGGAACTTTACCAGATGGAGGAAGAAGAGGAAGACAGAAAGGCGGAAGTGGCAGCCTATGCCGGACTTCTGCAAAGATGGGATATTGATATTACCAGGCTGGCCCAGGTCTCTCCCAAAAGCCAGGCCCTGAAGGAAAAGTACCAGGATATCTCCAGGATGATAGCCGGTGACGCTATTATGCTCAAGATCCTCATGGATACCAAAAGGCTTCCCATAAAGGAAATAGAGGCAAAGATACCTATACACCGGAAAAAACTGGAGAGGGGCCGAATATATATAATAGCCATGGTCCTTGCCATAGTATCTGGATTCAGCTATATAAATATCGGCCGGGATGGTAAATGATATGAGAGCAGTAGTAATAGAAATTCATAAGAATTACTGCATAGCCGTTACTCCCGACGGCAGATTTGTAAAACAGCATATAGGCCAGGGAGAACTGGAGATCGGCGATGAGGTAATGATAGGAGCAGGATATACGGCTCCGTCCAGGGACTGGATAAAGACACTGGGCATTGCCTTTGCTGCCCTGCTGGTCATCGGCTTTGGCTCCTGGGGCCTGTTCAGGACATACGGCTGGTATTCTCCTTTATCGGAGGAGAGAAAGATGGCTGAAGCTGATCTCGGGGCAGAGGAACCAGTGGCTATGACGGCGGAAGAAGAAGCAGAAGCACCGGCGGAAGAATCAGCAGCTGTCATGGAAGAAAGCGAGGACCTTGCCCTGGAGATGGACCAGGTGGCAGATATTCCTTCGGGACCGGGAAAGGTGGATGCAGATTTTTATCTCGACCTTACAGTCATGGGAGAACCGGCAGAGATGGTGGCCGGTAACCTGCTTTTCCTTTACTGGACAGCTGAATCCGGGGAAGGCCTGGAAGTGTTTTTCAATATAGAGCAGCTGGACCCGGAACTGGCATTTACCGGGTATATAGAGCTGGTCATACTTAATGATGAAGGAGAGGTGACTGGTTCCAGGAGCTTCGACTTTGAGGATTTCAAAAGGGGAGAGAGGCTGCAGGAAGTCATAGCTATACAGGAAGATGATGCCCGCATGAATATCCTTATAAACGGCATATTCGAATAACACCCCGGTTTTAAAGGACGACTCCCGTATGTATATATTGTTTAAGTATTTTTTATGGAGGAAAAGATGAAATATGTAAAAACAGCCTTTATTGCTTTGATAATAGCGGCATTTTTACTGGCATGCGCCGGGTGCAGGAGAGTCTCCGCCGGAGAAGGGCTGACGCCGGTATCGGAGGACAGGGCCGATGAAATGGTGGAAGACCTGGACCGGGGCCTGGTGAATGCCAATACCAGGTTTGCATTTAACATATTCAATCAGCTCATAGCCGAGGATGAGGGGATGAATATCTTCATATCGCCCCTTTCTATCCTGCTGGCCCTGGCCATGGTATATAACGGGGCAGCCGGGGAGACTTCGCTGGCCATGGCAGATGCCATGGAATTTGAGGGTATGGATATGGAAGAGCTGAACCAGGGTTTTTCCAGCCTTATGATAAGTCTCCTGAGTGCAGATAAAAGCGTGGAACTAAGCATCGCCAACTCCATATGGCAGAGGCAGGACTTTGATGTCAAAGAGGATTTCTTGGAGACAAATAAGAAATACTACAACTCCGGAGTGAGGAAACTTGATTTTTCAGATCCGGGGGCAGTGGATATCATAAACGGCTGGATATCCGATGCCACCAGGGGAAAGATAGAGGACATGATAGACGAGATACCCCCTGCTGCCGTCATGTACCTTATAAATGCCATATACTTTAAGGGTGACTGGAC
>CAYPXQ010000150.1:0-9550 GCA_964414685.1 uncultured Actinomycetota bacterium | reverse complement strand
GCTTCATATATCTTTAGAAGAAGTTGGTTTAAATCCATATATATGATTATAGCAAAAATATGTGCTTAATCACCTATCAGTAAGTATTTGCCAGTGTTTTTTCAGCATTGAGTAAAATAATCCGATATCCTATAATTCCTACATAGTGATATTTTTATATGTATGATATTTACAGGAAATAAAAAATGGCAAAACTTGTGACGCTAGAAGTCTATAACTCCCGCACAGAAGCAGAACTGGCCAGGGGCTATCTGGAGAGCATGGGAATAGAGACCAGGATAAGTGCCGATGATGCCGCAGAACTTTATCCCTCCCTGGGCACGGTAAGGGGGGTAAAGCTCCTGGCACGGCCGGAAGATGCGGAAAAAGCCAGTAAACTTTTAAAGGATAAAAAATAGGCGAAAAACTGGAAAATATAAATATCCGGCTTATAAGATATGACGAGATCGATGATTACCTCTCCATTGAATTTGATGCCTTTTTTGAAAAACTTGGGCCTATTTATGGAAACAGACGGCAGCCTGCCTTCAATATAATCAGGGAAGAGATGCAGATGAACCTGGACCTGGGAAGATATCTGGCAGCATTCCATAAACACAGGATCGCGGGCATTATCGAGCTGGTCACCAGGGAAAACTCCAGGGGATACCGCAAGAGTTTTTCCAGCTTTGCCAGAAATTTAGGCCTTCCCGAAGCGGTGAGGGCATATTTTTTTACCTTTCTTGATATGCCTGCCATAGACAGGTCCACCGTATATATCAATAATGTGGCAGCGGAAAAGGATCTGCGGCGCAAAGGCGTGGCTACAGCCATGCTTTCCTATGCCGAATATATCGCCCGCAGCCGCGGCAAGAACAGGCTGAGATTATGGGTGGCCAATGACAATAAGCCTGCATTCTCATTCTACCGGAAGATGGGATTTAACCAGCTGATGTTCAGGTCCTCTGTTCTGGCGCAGCGGTATATGGGATACAGGGACTGGGTATTTATGGAAAAGGATCTATAAGGCAGCCTCGGCCTGCTCCTCTAAACCGGGGGCTCCATAAGCACCATTCCTGATATATGTCCGGCAGCTGTCTTTCTTTTCTACCGGCCGGGTCAGACGACTCCCTGCGCCATCATGGCATCGGCTACTTTGACAAATCCGGCTATATTGGAGCCCAGCACTATATTTCCTTCATCCCCGTATTCACTGGCGGCAATACTGGATTTTAAATAAATATTTTTCATGATAGCCCTGAGCTTTTCATCTACCTCATCCCTGGTCCAGCAGGACCTGGTACTGTTCTGTGACATTTCCAGGCCTGATACTGCCACGCCTCCTGCATTTGCCGCTTTCCCCGGGCCAAAAAGTATTTTATTCTGCACAAACAGATGTACTGCTTCCGGCGTTGAAGGCATATTGGCGCCTTCACCCACAGCATAGCAGCCGTTTTCCATCAATTTATTTGCCGCAATTCCGTCTAATTCATTCTGTGTTGCGCATGGAAAGGCGATATCGCATTTTATATCCCATATGCCGGATGGATCATCAACATATTCCGCATCAGGATATTTTTCCAGGTATTGTCTTATCCTCTTTCTTTTTATTTCCTTTAGCATCCTGATCTCATCGATGTCTATACCTCCGGGATCATGGATATATCCGTTTGAATCACTCATGGCAATTATTTTGGCTCCAAGCTCCCTGGCTCTCTGGCCGGCATAGATGGCTACATTCCCTGAACCGGATATTGTGATCCTGGAACCTTTAAAAGACTTCTTTTTTGACTTAAGCATCTCCTCAACGAAGTATACAAGTCCGTAGCCTGTGGCTTCAGGCCTTAAAAGGCTTCCGCCGGATTCCAATGTCTTTCCTGTCAAAACTCCTTCGAAAGCATTCTTTATCCTTTTATACTGGCCGAAAAGATATCCTATTTCCCTTGTCCCGGTACCTATATCACCCGCAGGTACATCGGTATTGGGTCCTAAAAACCTGAATAATTCGGTCATGAAGCTCTGGCAAAATTTCATGACTTCGTGATCTGTCTTGCCTTTGGGGTCAAAATCGCTGCCGCCCTTGCCCCCGCCGATACACTGTGACGTAAGGGAATTTTTAAATATCTGCTCGAAGCCCAGAAACTTTATTATCCCAAGGTTTACAGAGGGATGGAATCTCAGCCCGCCCTTGTAAGGGCCGATGGCGCTGTTAAATTCAACCCTGAATCCGCGATTGACCCTGACTTTTCCATTATCGTCGATCCATGGCACCCTGAATATTATCTGCCTCTCAGGCTCGACTATCCTTTCAAGGATCCCTGCCTCCCTGTATTCAGGGTGTCTATCAAAAACCGGTTCTATAGAGGTAAGTACTTCCCTGGCCGCCTGATGGAATTCGTACTCCCCGGCATTCTTCTTTTCCACTGTATCAAGTATATGCTTTATATAGGAGTTCTTATTGTCCCTGATAATGCTTTTCTTGTAAGTCATGGTATTTATCATCTTCTCCTGCCCTATCTCTTTTTTCTTCCCGGGTTGTAAAATAAAAAAGCACCCATTCACCGGAAATCATAAACCGGTAAACAGATGCTGCACTGCACCCTGAAGGCTTCATTGCCTCATTATTCAAGTTTTTAAGTTAATGATTATATCCCTAAAGGATTGAAATGTAAATGCAGCTTTCTTATGATTTTGCGGTCTATGGACCAGGTGCAGGCGGTCATTATTTTTTAAGCTGTCCCTCAAACCGCGCCCGCAGGATCCTGTACTACTCCGCATATTGATCTGCCGCTCATGATGTCCGAATAAATAGCCAGGCCTATATTTGAGACATCATATACCCTGATTATATCCCTGATATCAGAGAGATCTTCACATATATCAGTAATCATATTCTTCATGTCCCTGAAAAGATCAGGGTCAAACCTTATTATATTATCATCTTCAAAAATAGCGGCATAAAATATGCCTTCTTCCACAAGATCATTAAAAAAATGGCTGCCAAAAGACAGCTCCGGCATATAACCCCCTTTTTTGTATGAGACTTCGCAGATGATATCAATATTGCTTATCTCTGCAAATTTCACGGGAACGCCTGTTTCGGGAGAAGTGGTGCCGATGCGCCCGGGCGCCAGAAGCATCACTGTATTTTCTTTATCCTTATTTTTACGTCCGGCTTTTCCCCTGTCTTCACATATATCTTTAAAATAATGGTTCAATCTTCCGATCGACCTTGCGATATCATATTTTTTCCTGTACGGCAGACGGCAATAGCCCTCCGGATCGACCTGGATAACCGTGTCGATATGCTTTTTTAAAGCACCCCCCATTGTCCCTCCTGAAAGCTCAAAAAAGACCCTGCTGTCTTCGATACGGGGGATCTTTACTTTTGCCCCTCCCCCGCCTGTCTGCAGGGGCCTGCATTGAAGCAGGTTTATCAAAAAATCCCCTTCCTCTGTAAAATTGCATGCAAATTCAATATCTACGGGATAATCATAATGCTTCTGGATCAAAGACATCATATCTCTTAGCGATCCTGTGAAATCTCCCATCCTTAAAAGGCCCTCGCAGGTAGAAAACAGCACTTCCTTCTTCTTCTTTACATTTTCCTCGCCTGCCTGCTCCTCCAGCAGCCTTTCGGCTTCATGATCGTGCTCTACCATGATCCTCTTATACCATCCAGGCAGCTTCGGCGACAGCTCTTGCAGGTCTACCGAAGAAAAGGCGTCCTTTTCAATATCAAGGACGTCCACTTTGTGCTGTGAAAACTGGCTCTTTTCTATATTGCTGGTCAGGGGCGAGATCTGTGGATTCCCAAGGCCTGCAATCCTTGGATAGTCCCCTTCGGTCCTTTCCACTGCCCTTGTCCCCAGGCCCATCACCATCCTTGCCATGCCTGCATCAGGATCAATGTCTTTATGCCAGCGGTAGGAATTATATGAATAACCCACTCCTGCCGCGCACGGCATAAAGACACTGTCAAATTTCAGTCCCGATACCCTTTGCACAAGTATTGCCATCTGTTCATCATTTTTGACCAGGCCCCGCTTAAGGCGGTATTCGAGTGCTGATTCATCCATTGTGCTTGCATAGACCTGTTTTATGGCTTTTTCAAGGCTTCTGAGCCTTTTATCAAGACTTCCTGTATTGACACAAAAAACTGATTCATATTTTCCGGCAAATGCATTTGAAAAACTATCCTCCAGCAAGCTGCTTGACCTTACGATAATAGGGCTCTGCCCGTAATACTCCAGCAAGCGCCTGAACTGCTCCCTTGTGGTGTCGGGAAAGACTCCTGATAAGATCTTTTCCTTTAGAAGCCTGGCCGATGAGAAATACTCCTCTTTTCTCTTCTGTAAAAGCCTTAATTTCCAACAGTCATTCTGGACGATATATGTATAATATACATCAGAACCTATATAAAAAGAGTCATGAGACTCAAGCCTGGAATGAGCCCGGGCATCATTATTCTCTATGATCTTTCTGGCAAGAAGCATCCCTGCTGCCTTCCCCCCGATCTTTCCTGATCCTATCATCCTTTCTTTTACTGCTATCAGGTCCCTTATATCGAAGTTTTCAGATATCAGGCCGGCGATCTTTTTATCAGTGCCGATCAGCCTTTCGCACATTTCATCTATCACATCCCTGCCGGCCCTGCCGGGATCCATCTTTGCATATAGAAAAAACCTGTCCCAGTTATCAAGGTTCTGGTCCTCAAAAGCGCCTGCTTTTCTTTCCATAAGCGCATAAAACCTGCTTACCCCCAATCCCCCGGTCAGGGTGGTAAAATCCTCCGGATTGCTTTTCTCAAACCTGTGGGGTAAAAACATGGTATTTGAATATCTTTTCCAGACCTTAAGAGGATGCAGGTATATCTCATTGCCTTCAGAGTAAATGTCTATGAGGACCTGGGTAGTCTCCCTTATCCTGGCAATGGTGTCGAATGAATGTCTTCCCCTTATTATGCCAAAATAAGCTACTGTATCCAGCTCGAAAAGAAAAGGGCAGGTGACCACAAAAAAATTTCCCATCATCAGGTCTGCAGACCAGGCAGCCTGAAGCTCGGATATGCTGTCAAATATATAGATGGCCTCGCGCCCCTGCCGTTCGATGATATCATGGACCTCTACTGAAAAACTTTCAAAACCTGCACCTGTGTCAAGCTCTACTATTTTCAGGCCCGGCCCGGGTTTAAGAAGCGGTTTATGCTGGGCAAATCTTATATACAGGACATTTCTTTTCTCGATTATAGCCTGCTTTGCCAGGGCTTCGGCAAGCAGTATATATTCATCGATATGGGATACCTGCAATACCACATTGTCTCCCAGCCTGATATGGTCCAGGACTTTATCCAATCCGTCTATTCCGCAGTTTATTTTTTCAAATGCTGCCATCCAGAGGCCCTGCCGGTATTATTTAAAACCATATCTTCCATGCATATATTACCATTTTTGACGGTATTTAAGGATATCAACAGGCCTTTCGCACCTGCTGCCCGCGGACAGGGCAGGCCTGGCCTATATTGTCTTTAATGCAAAAGGGTTCCCGTATGGCTGCAGGAACCCTTTAGTTCATCAGTTATTCTTATGTCAATACAGACCTAAAAATATGGAAGCCTGTCTGAAATAGCGGTTATGAGGACGGCTGTCTCGATGGCCACTATGCTTATAAGCTTTATAAGTATGTTCATAGATGGCCCAGCGGTGTCCTTTAAGGGGTCCCCCACTGTATCTCCTATGACGGAAGCAGCATGTTCCGGAGTCCCGCTTTTGCCTTCTTCCTCGATCTTCTTTTTGGCGTTGTCAAGCGCACCGCCTGCATTTGCCATATAAATACCGTGCGCAAAGCCTGAAAGCAGAGTACCTATGATAAGCGCTACTACTCCTCCCGGACCAAGGAAAATACCGGTTAATACAGGGATGGTGAAAACCAGTATGCCTGGCAGTATGATGCCCCTCTGGGCAGAGCGCGTGACTATTGAGATAAAGGTTTTGGGGTCGCCTTTGGACTCGCCTGCAAGTATGCCTTTTATTTGTTTTCTTGCCTCCACCACCACTTTATTGGCTGCATTTCCCACAGCCCTTATAAGCATCGAAGTAAAAAGAAACGGCATTATGATGCCAATAAAAAGACCCACCAGGATCTTGGGGTCCTTGATAAAATCAAGCATTACCGTATCTGTGATAAGTTCGATCTTTGAAAAATATGCCTGGCCAAGCGCCAGAGCGGTAATTGCGGCACTTCCGATCAAAAGGCCCTTTCCTATGGCTGCAGTGGTATTCCCCACAGCATCAAGCTTATCCGTTATCTTCCTTACGCTTGCCGGCTGTTCGGACATCTCGGCTATCCCGCCGGCATTGTCTGCAATAGGACCGTAAACGTCTATGGTTATTGCAAATGCAGATGTGGAAAGCATGGCTACTGCCGCAATGGCAACCCCGTATAATCCAACCTGAAAATCTGTACTGCCTCCTGATATATAGAAAGAGAAAAGCATTACGGCAATAACAGTTATAGCAGGAAGTATGGTGCTCTCCATGCCATAGGCCAGCCCGTTGACCACAAGGGTGCCCGGTCCTGATTTTGCGCTTTCGGCGATGTTCCTGGTAGGCCTGTATCTCGAATCAGTATAAAGCAATGTAAATAATCCTATAAGAAAGCCTGCAGCCAGCCCCCCGATACTGCAATAATAAAGGAAGTTGTATCCTGTGCCCATTACATATCGTATTACGAAAAATAACAATCCCGCTATTACCAGTACCGTTATTAAAAGTCCTGAAAGGGTGGTCCCGGTAAGCATTGAGACAGTTGCATTTTCCTTGTACCTAGCGATTATCGCTTTCATTATGATAATGGCTATTATGGAAGCGATGGCCCCTGCTGCAGAGATCATCATGGGGAGCAATATGCTGTTTAACATGACCGGCAGTCCCTGATAGGCAACGAAGGCCAAAAACTGCGAGGCGATTATGGCCCCTACCCATGATTCAAGGGCATCCGCTTTCATTCCTCCCACATCACCTACATTATCGCCCACATTATCAGCTATGGTGGCGGGATTCCTGTGGTCGTCTTCCTTGAGTCCTGATTCGACTTTTCCCACATAATCGGCGCCCATATCGGCGGCCTTGGTAAATATCCCCCCGCCTGTCCTCATAAAGAAGGCGGCAAAAGAAGTACCTATTGTAAATGTTATAAGTATGGTCACTATCTGCTGCATATCCGCTAAAGGGTCAAGCCCGCCGCGCCCGTACCACCAGTAAAGCAGATTAAACCATAATGCAGTATGCAAAAGAGCCACTGTTCCCAGCAGCATGCCTGATGCAGATGCGGCTGTAAAGGCCACATTCATGGCTTCTCCCAGCCCTTTTTCCCTGGCTGCATGGGTAACTCTAGAATTTGATGTTGTAGATATCCATAGACCCAGGTACCCGATAAGCAGGCTGAATATCATGCCGGTGGCAAAAGCCGGTATGGATATAAATTCAAGATAGCCGAAATAGACCATTAAGCCTAAAAGAGCGGAAATAACAAAAAAGAAAATAGTGATCACTTTGAGCTGCTGGTAAAAATATGCTTTGCTCCCTATGAAAATTGCCTGCGATATTTCCATCATCCTGCCTGAACCGCGGCTCTTCTTACTCACAAGTACTGCAAAGACTATTGCCATTATAAGGGAAAGCGCAGCGCCTATAAAAGGTATGATCCTCATCCATAAAAGATTCGGCTCGATCTGCATGGTCTATTCTCCTTTCCTGTTGCTAGACTGTCCTGTTGATAAAATCATGGTTTTACGGGAATACAATTGCCTGCCTTCTGCTATTATCATGTCTGTCTGGTTTTAAACCAGATATTTCTGGCCAGATAATGTATTTTTATTCCCTTTACAGCCGTATTGCGGCAAAACCTTAAACATTATACCAAAACAGCCTTGATAAATGTATAGATTTCCGGGAGCGTGTCCAAAATACTGGTCCGGTATGTGGCCGCATTGTCAATACCGTGGTGCTGCGGAGGCATCTGGCTTAATCCCTTTTTCTTTCCCCCAGCAAAATAATGTCCTTCAGACCTTTTTTATCCTTTGCCCGCATCCACATCTCTATAAACCCGGTTTCTGCTATTATTTGGGATATGCATGTATGGGTGCGGAGCATCAGGTTTCTCCTGTCCCTTGATGAGACAAGCAGGAAGGCTGCAAAGACCTCAGACCCCTCTCCCCTGAACTTTATGCCCTTGCTGCACCTGGCTATAAGGATCTTGAAATACCCTTTCCGGTCAATGATAATATTGGGTATGATGATGTTTCTGGCTATGACCGGGCTGCTTTCCTTTTCTCTTTTTTCAAATTTAGCATAGAAGTATTCTGTATCCATGTCCAGTTTTTCCGAAAGGATGGCTGCGGCTTCCCGGTAAAGCTGGAATATGTCTATATCGTCATCTATATCCAGTACGGTGCTCTCCAGGATTGCCCGGTGGAAGTCATCCTTTACAATATTATCCCTTTCATAGATTATCATCTTCAGCTCTTTTTCCAGCTCGCCGCTGGTAAGAGACAGTCTTTTTGGGGTTATGCCGTCCAGGATGTATAGAAGGGCATGATCTTTCCCCTTTGCTTTTCTCCTGCCGTAAAATATATAGATCAGTATTCCCGCCGCAACCAGGGCTACGCTTATGATGATAGCATTCCTGCCCATCTCGGTAAGTATAAAAATAAAACCGACTATTCCCAGGATCTGCAGCCAGGGAAAGAGGGGCGCCCTGAAGCCGGGCCGGTAATTCTGTATCCTGCTCTTTCTGAGGATGATGACTGATAATATGGAAAGTATATATGTCAGGATCAGGATAGTCGAGGCAACCTTTACCAAAAGGTCCAGCTCCAGGAATAAGAATATGATTATGAACAATCCGGTTGCCAATATGGATATATACGGGGTCTTGTATCTTTTATGCACCCTGCTGAAAAGTTCGGGGTATAGCCTGTCCCTGCTCAGGGCAAAGGGATACCTTGAGGCAGACATGATGCCTGCATTTACAGTGGATACAAAGGCCAGGATAGCGGCTATGCTCAGCAGGATGACTCCGGTGATGCCCATCGATACATTAGCGCCGTCTGATAAGGGGGTCAATGAATTGTCAAGTTCTGAAGGCTCCAGGAGCCCCACTGTTGTGAAGACCGCTACTCCATAGATCATGGTTGTGACCGCAAGGGCCAGTATCAGCCCCAGCGGGATGTTCCTGCCGGGGTCTTTTACTTCTTCGGCAACGCTGGAGATCTTTAAAAGACCTCCATAAGAGACAAATACGAAGCCTGCAGTGGAAAAAATGGAAAAGATCCCTTCCGGCATAAATGGCCCGAAACGCTGTGCCCTCATGTAGGGGACACTCCAGACTATATAGATAAAAAGAATTGCCAGTAGTCCTATTACAAGGCCGATCTGCATCCTGCTGGCGCTTTTTACGCCGAAGAGATTAACTACCAGAAAGACCAGGCAGAAGAAAATAGCTATTACCTGCATATTGAATTCAAATAAGATCCTGACAAAAGCAGCTATCCCCACCAGGGCAAATGCAC
>CAYPXQ010000149.1:0-4918 GCA_964414685.1 uncultured Actinomycetota bacterium | reverse complement strand
GTCATTTTCACGGTATTTATCCCTGATATCATCAAGGTATTTTTCAATAGCAAATAGAGCTACTTCCTGGTCAAGCTTATTGGTCTCCTCATTGATCTTACGGTCCAGGTTCCTTATCAGGTTTAGCGTATCCTGAAGTTTTTTATTTATCCCGGTCTTCTTTTTCTGTATCTCGTCCTTTTCTTTCTGGGAAAGATTCATATACTGTTCCTGGCTCATAGGCTTTCCCCCTACAGCCGGCACCATAAATAATCCGATCTGGGTAGATTTCAGGGCGAAACCCTGCTGATGGGCTTCTTTGCGGAGATCCTGCATCAGCCTGTCTTTTTCTTCCTTTATGCTGCTGGTAATAGATTCCCTTTTATCTGTATAGTCCTTGCTGATAAAAGTCCTGGGCAGAAGGTCCCTTATAGAACTTATGAGGCTGTCTACATCATCGGAAAATTCCCGTCCTTTACCGGGAGGGAGCTTGATGGCTATGGGTTCATAGGAGTCGCTGAAATTATTAATATAACACCAGTCCGGGGGTACAGGTTTTGTATAGGCCAGCTCTTTCACAAAACCCTTGACCCCTGTCATCCTGCCGGTGCCGGTGTATCCGGCCACGAAAATATTAAATCCGTTATTACCTATATTAAGACCAAGTTTCAAAGCCCTAACAGCCCTTTCCTGGCCGATAATACCTTCCAGGGGTTTTAACTCATCAGTGGATCTGCACCCCAGCTTTTTGGGGTCAAAACTCAGTCTTAATTTCTGTGGGGATAGGCTTTTAATCATATTACCTCCAATTACAGGTTGATGAAGCATATAGTATAAATAATATCATCTAAGGTACCATTGTAAAATAAAGTAAGCTGGGAAATATGCCGTGTCCTGCAGCGGTGCTCCTTGACAGCCGGACTGAAAAGAATTACTATATAAATTATAGTAATAGTAGTATAACTTTTATTTGACTATATAAGCCAGAAGTATATAATGGCTTGGATATAAAAGTATATTGTTAAATGATAAGATATTATGAATTCTAGGATTTGGGGTTATTATGGCAGAAAAATATAATGCAGATACCAAGCTTGAAGAAGTAATGAAAAAACCTGAGACAAGCGCAGTTATATCTAAGTATCAGCTGCCATGCCTGCATTGCGCTATGGCTGCATACGAGGCAAAGGTGCTGACTCTGGGACAGATATCGAAGACCTACGGCATAGACCTGGACGGTATGCTGAAGGAACTTAATGCACTCGACTGACAGACCTGTTAAATCCAGGTCCTGATTTATAAAACTATCCAGTGGTAAAATAGTCTATAGTCATAGAGATTATGATGGACTATTTTTCATATTACCAGTATATAATAACAGCTTTGCTGTTTATCATACTGCTTAACTTTATTATAAATAATATTTCATACAGAAGTCCATCAAATTTTGTTATTCCGGAAAAGCTCTCCCGTAAATCCCCGCTTGTATCTGTGCTGATCCCGGCAAGGGATGAAGAAAAAAATATCGGCAGGTGCCTGAGGTCCCTTACCAGGCAGGACTATAAGAATATAGAAATACTTGTGCTTGATGATAATTCTTCCGACAAAACCGGTGACATCGTAAGCAAATGGTCAGGAAGGGATAAAAGGATAAGGCTTATAAGGGGAAAACCGCTAATACCAGGCTGGAAGGGAAAATCATATGCCTGCCACCAGCTTTCCCGGGAGGCGGAGGGCGAATACCTGATCTTTACGGATGCTGATACACTCCATTTTCCTGATTCAGTCTCTTCTTCACTGGCTGCTCTTAAGACAAATGGAATGGATGTGATCTCAGTTTTCCCCAGGCAGATAATGGTCTCCATACATGAAAGGATGGTGGTAATATTTATAAATATCGCCCTTCTGGCCCTATTGCCGCTTTCCCTGGTAAAGAAGATCAAAAGCTCCCGTCTCAGTATAGCCAACGGCCAGTTCTTTCTTTTTAAGAAAAAAGCCTATGACATTATCGGAGGCCACAGGAGTATAAGAAAGGATATTGTCGAGGATGTAGCTCTATCCAGGCAGGTAAAAAAATGCGGTTTCAGGTTTATGGTCTTTGACGGCAGGAAGAATATTCACTGCAGGATGTATGAGGGGTTCGGGCAGGTTGTCAGCGGTTTCTCAAAATTTATCTTTGCCGCCATGAATTACAGGATATTGAATCTTGTCTTCGTCATAACCATGGTATTAGTGCTCTTTTTGCTCCCTTTTATATTTCTGCCCCTGGGGATATTGCTTGAATGGCCGCTTATGGTCAATATAAATCTTTTTAGCCAGGTCTCTATTATCCTTATGATCAGGATAGTCATGACATTCAGGTTCAAAAGCAGGCTGGTGGATATATTTCTTCATCCCGTATCCATGTTCTATATAGCAGTATTATCTGTCAATTCTGTGATGCAGGCAAAATACGGAAAAGGCATATACTGGAAAGACAGGTACTACAGTATTGATGACATCCGGGAAGACGGGACCAGAGAGTTTGTAAAATAATATAATAAACTGATGATAAAAAACTCCAAATCTTTTAGAATATATAGGGCGCGCGCCTGTAGCTCAATTGGATAGAGCAGTGGACTACGAATCCGAAGGTTGGGGGTTCGAATCCCTCCAGGCGCGCCAGTTATATGGATCTGATAGATCAGATACGGTATAGCTAAGCGGGCGTACATGCCGTTGGTGCATGTCTGCTGGATTCGAAAGGACGGACCGAAGGGAGTCCGCGTTTACGTAAGCGAGCGAAGCGAGACGAAAGAACGAATCCCTCCAGGCGCGCCAGCTTAATCTTTCTGCTTAACCTTAAGACTTCTCAGCCGGTTTATTGCCGCTGCCGCCTCGAACTTCCTGACAAAGGCATAGCTTCCTGGATGACTGTCATATCCAGAAAGTATACAAAGACTTTTTGCACCTATATCTTCGAATACAAGGTCAAGTATTTCCATAATGGTATTGTCTCCGTTTATATAATCCATTTTTAGAGCATAAAGGATCATATCTGATATGGTGTTTAACTGGCTGGGGTCCACCACCTGCTCAACCGCCGAAAGATCAATATCCAGCGAACCAAATTCAATATGGTCCAGACCCCTGGATTTTACCCTGACCCTGCTGCCGCGGTAAGGATCTATACTTGCCGGCAGGGGGCATCTTTCAGTTATAATCCCCAGGGATCTCCCTGATTCCCTGGCTCTCTTATCCCTAACTGACCCTATAGCATCTTTTGCCTCCCCGGTTACCAGGACCGGTCTGTAATTATCCATCATTATCACAGTATCGGCTACATCGAAATAGTCGCCCGAGCCGCCCATCACCAGTATTGAAGAAGTTCCCAGTTCATCATATATGTTTTTTACCTGGTCGATAAAAGGGGTTATAGGCTCTTTCTCCCGGGGGACTATTTTCTGCATAACAGAATCCCTTATAAGGAAATTAGTAGCGGAAGTATCTTCGTCCAGGAGAAGCAATCCAGACCTGCATTCCAGGGCTTCAATGATATTGGCTGCCTGGGAAGTAGATCCGCTGGCATTTGATGTAGAGAACTTATGGGTGTCTTTTTTAAGGGGCAGGTTGGAAATAAAGGAAGAGATATTTACTTTTTGCACGCTTCGGCCTTCCTCCGCCCTTATTTTCACACAGGAATCTATTGATACCGAGCAGTCTCGGCCATCTTCCGGGATATGGTTATAGATCCCTCTCTCTATTGCCGAAAGCAGGGTGCTTTTACCATGGAATCCGCCTCCTATTATTATGGTTATACCTTCAGGTATCCCCATGCCTTTGATCTCTCCTGAATGAAGGGTATCCAGGCTGACTTCAAGTCCTGGAGGGGAGATAGACTCCACAGCTTCATTCCTGGAAAGAGGAAGATCGCTGATCCCGCTCCTTCTGGGAAGTATGGAGCCGTTTGCTATAAAAGCCGCCAGTTTTCTTTCTGCCAGCTGTCCTCTCAGATAGTCCTGGTCCTCTGAAGTGTTGATAAACCTGATAAGGTCTTTCCGGTCAAGGGAGGAAAAAAGCATTGATGAAAAAGTTATCTCCGGGATCTCGTCGGCCATCATGGATATGCACTGCTTTCCCAGAACCCGTCTGCCCCTGGCAGGCAGGCCTGCATAGAAGCTGGCTTCCACAAATCTCTCATTTACCTCCAGGGAAGTCCTCTCCAGTATTTCCTGATTGCCGGAATCTATATGGATAAGACCCGACTTTCCAGTTCCGCTGATGCCCTTTGAGTATTTCTGGATAGAACTGTTGAACTGGCGGCATATATAATCCTGTAAGGCCGTCTTCCTGGACTTATTAGAAAAAAGAAAAGGTTCAAAACCTGCAGCTGATTGCGGGATTCGGACCCTTATCTTAGAAGGGGAGGCAAACGGGTCTCCCTGGACATGGTCGATAAAAAGAGAAAAGTCATCCAGCCTGTAACTGCCTTTGATCTCTTTATATGCTTTATATCCGCGTCCGTCTATCTTTTTCAGTATTTTTACAAGTTTTTCCATGATCCTAGATATAAGTATTTCCTTAATATAATCATAGGGGAAATTGGCAAAAATTATAACAGTTTTTGCAAGATCGGTACTCTTTTCGAAATCAGAGTAAAAGTTAAGTGATTTTTTTATAAAATCTGTTATCATATTGTTTGCTAACTTTGCGGGGAGAGGTGCTTGAGTGGTCGAAAAGGGCCGCCTGCTAAGCGGTTAAGCGGGTATAAGCCCGCTTCGAGGGTTCGAATCCCTCCCTCTCCGCCAGTTAATCAGGACTAATAAATCAAATACGGTAGAGCTAAGCAGGCGGACATGCCGTTGGTGCATGTCTGCTGGATTCGAAAGGACGGACCGAAGGGAGTCCGCGTCTCTGCAGCGAGGGGAAGCGAGACGAAAGAACGAATCCCTCCCTCTCC
>CAYPXQ010000148.1:0-3253 GCA_964414685.1 uncultured Actinomycetota bacterium | reverse complement strand
AGCAAAAGGATGAATGGGATATTTATAAATTAAGCGGCAATGCCCTGGAAAGGCTGGCATGGAAGTAATACCCGCTAGAGTTTTTAACCTTCTTTATGTCTACATTGATAGCGCATGGCTTGTTTTTCTGCTGATAATACTCATATGGAAAAAGAAATATATTGCAGCAATTGCAGGTGCCGCTGGTGCAATTTTATATTTTCTTGTCGATTACGGGATCTTTCACCTCGCGCTTGGGACCAGGACTGTAGATGGCGCAAATACTGCCGCTCTTCTTCTATGGCTCAGCATAAGTTACGGGTTTACAAACTTTGCCTGGATCTGGCTCTGGCTTGACAGGGACAGGCATGCGTTTGAATGGTCGGTCCTTATTATATCTGCCTGGATGGCAACAGCGCTTCTAAGCCAGAATTTTGGAACAGATTTCCAGGTAATATCAATACAGCGGGGCACCTCCTCATACCATGGAGTAATGGCCCTGCTATTATTTACAGGCTATGCAATACTTATAATATCCAATCTTAAAAACAGGGCCGTGCCCGAAAAGAAAATAAATATATTATGGATACTTATAATCGGCATACTTGTTCAGTTTTCCTGGGAAGCCGTGCTGCTTATCACAGGAATACGGGCCACAGGCATTATGCCCCTTATAGTAAATTCAATGCTTGAGACAAATATGGGGCTTCCATTCCTGTTCTTGATCCATCGTGCAGTGATGTCAAGATATAATGAAGATTTTACGGGGAAATAACCTGCACTCGGCAACTTCTATATATAAATGAAATCAGGTCTTTCAGGCATAAATACTGCCGGTATTATTGAACTTTTTGCTATCAGACGATCCATTTTCTACGTATATTAAAAATGCTGAAGTAAAAGAGCCCCACACAAAAAACTATAAGCACGATTATATCAAGCGCAACTGATAAATAGTTATCATTTGAGATCGAATACTTAAGGATATCGACACCATAAGTTATGGGCAGGATAAATGATATGGGCCGTATATAAATAGGCAGTGATGCAATTGGGATAAAGAGTCCGCATAAGAAGATCATCGGGAACCTGAAAAAATTAGAAAAGGTCTGAGCTTCAAAGACTTCCCTGGCAGATACTGCAATGGAAAGTCCGAGCAGGGTAGAGACAATGGATAGAAGGATTATACCTATAAACAGCATATACCAGTTTGAGACATCTGATTTGAAGTACAATACTGATATAAGTACCGGAATAAAGCTGTTTATGATACCAAACACCACAGCACCGCTTATTTTTGAAAATACCAGTATTTCTGTACTGATGGGAGCAAGAAGCAGTCTGTCAAATGACCTTGCCTTTCTTTCAAAAGTAATCGTAACTGCCAGCATTGAGGTGGTGCCAAAAAGAATCGACATAGCTACTATTCCGGCAAATATTTCCACAATGCTGAAGGTTTTGCCTGACCTTAAAAAAAACATCATCATCCACGCAAACGGGAAAATTATCCCCCAGCTGATATTGGGCGGCTTAAGATAATAATTTTTCATGTCTTTCAGTAGGATATTCCAGAAAGCTATAAATGATCTCATTTCTTTTCTTTCTCTTTTTTCATGATATTTATCTCTACTCCAGTCAATCTTACAAAAGCATCTTCCAGAGTGGGCCGTATCAGCCTGGCCTCAAGGATGTAAATATTCTCTGATGACAGAAAAGAAATAACTGGTGAGACATCAATATTATCCCGGCTTATGATCTTGATGGTGTTCTCATTTTTAAAGCTGCAGTCCAGACCCGGGAATCTCTTTTCCAGTTTAATAAGAAGGGTTTCTTTCTCGATCGATGCAGTCTCAAAAAGGATCTCCAAAACATTGTCCTCCCTGATATCTTCGATAAAGTCATTGACTGAACCTGTTTTTACGATCTTTCCGCTTTTGATAAATGCAATCCTGCTGCATAGTCTTTCTGCTTCCTCGATATAATGCGTGGTTAAGAAAATAGTCATGCCGTCACTATTCAGTTTTCTTATCAGGTTTCTTATCTGCCGCGAGCTGGCAACATCTATGCCTGTTGTCGGTTCATCTAGAAATAATATTTCAGGTTCATGTACCAGTGAAGCGGCTATGGTAAGCTTTCTTTTCATACCTTTTGAATAGGTCTTATACCTTCTATTTCCGGCCTCAGAAAGTTGAAATATCTGCAGAAGTTCTTTTGCCCTCTTTTCCCTCTCAGACCTGGGGATCCCGTATAGTGATGCAGAGAAACAAAGATTTTCAAATCCTGTCAGCTCCGGGTAAAGGTTGCTCTCATCAGGGACAACACCTATATACCTCTGGAACTTTTTGATCTTTCCTGTTATTTCATTATCTTTATAAAATATACTGCCGCCTGCTATCTTTGCCATGCCTGTAAGCATATTTATGGTTGTCGTCTTTCCGGCGGCATTGGGACCCAAAAAGCCGAATACCTCACCTTTATAGATAATGAATGAGATATTATCGACTGCAGTTAGACCAGAGTATTTTTTTGTCAGGTCCCGGACCTCTATAATTTTTTCCATTTTAGATCAACACTTTATCTTATTTTTTTATAATCTTAGCCAGTTCAATCCCGTATTCTTTAAGGGTATCTTCTCTTATCCGGTAGTGGATGCTGGATCCTTTTCTCTCGCCTTCAACTATTTTGCTGTTTTTTAGGACTTTTAGATGCTGGGAGACTGCTGATTGGGTTATACCCAATTTATATGCAATAAAGCCTACGCAGAGTTTTTTATGCGACAGCAGCAATTGCAGTATCCTGATCCGGGTAGAGTCTCCCAGGGCTTTAAAAAAGTCTGCTATACCGGAATTATTGTCTGCCATATTTTTTATAATATTATTAAGTATTTGCTTATATACTAATACCCTGGATTATAACTGTCAATATTAATAAATATAAATACCAGGGCATATACTGACTTCTATGACTGTGTTGCTATAGTTTCTGGTTAAATATATCATGTATTTAAAAAACATAGGGGAATAAACATATGAAATACAGGAAAATGGGGTCGCTTGACTGGAAAGTATCAGCGTTAGGCTTTGGCTGCATGAGGCTCCCGTCAAGGAAGCTAAACAGGCTCAGGGCAGATTTCGGCCGATCGATAAAGCTTATAAGACATGGTATCGACCGGGGCATAAACTATATAGATACAGCATGGGTCTATCATCTTGGAGACAGTGAAAGGATACTGGGGGAGGCGCTCAAGAGCGGCTACCGGGACAGGGTCCATCTG
>CAYPXQ010000147.1:0-14542 GCA_964414685.1 uncultured Actinomycetota bacterium | reverse complement strand
TATAGAGACCAGGGGTTATGTGGCGGCCCTGGAGGCTGCAGATGCCATGGTAAAGGCTGCCAATGTCAGGCTTACTTCCAAAAACTATGCCGGAAGCGGTATGGTAGAGGTGGAAGTAAAGGGTGATGTGGGAGCAGTCAAGGCAGCCATAGATGCAGGAGCAGCTGCGGCAAAAAGGGTGGGTGAAGTAGTATCGGTCCATATTATCCCCAGGCCCCATGAAGAGCTTGAGAAGCTCAATTCAAAAAAATATGTGAGACAGGGTAAAAAGACCATAACCCCGTCCAAAGATATCAAGAAGTCTAAGAAGCAATAATAAAAAAGAGTTTGACTTATGGAAAGATCGATCGGGATAGTTGAATTTCGAAGTATTGCCATGGGCATAGGCGCTGTGGATGCAATAGTCAAGACATCCGATGTCAGGATACTTGATGCCAGGACCATATGTGCCGGAAAATACTATATAATCTTTGCCGGAAGCGTAAGCGCGGTAAGGAGCGCAGCCCAGGCCGTCCATGAAGAATTTGCTGATTTCATCATAGATATGGGTGAGCTCTCCAATGTCTACCCCCAGATGTTTTATGCCATAAGCCAGACTTCGGAAATAAAGGATCCCGGCGCCATAGGCGTGATAGAGACATTGACCTCGCCTTCAGTGCTTATTGCTGCAGATTCTGCCATAAAGGCCACCGATGTACAGCTGGTGGAGATAAGGATAGCCAGGGCGCTGGGCGGCAAGAATATCTGCATCATAACCGGGGATGTATCTTCGGTAACAGAGTCTGTAAGGGTGGGCATACAATATGCCCGGGATAAGGGATTCCTGGTAGACTCACAGGTGATACCATCCCCCCACGAGGATCTGTACAGGGCTATATTTTAGCAGGAAAGGCAGCCTATTTATGGAGATAAGGCTTGATTACGGGGAGAGCTATTTAAAAGTAGAGGTGGACAGAGACAGGATCATTCACATCCTGGAAAAGGAGCCTGCGCCTGCACTTGCTAATGCCGGGCAGAAATTTTTAGAAGGGTTCAGGACGCCCATAGGCAGCCCTCCTCTTAAGGAACTTATTTCCGGAAAGAAAAAAATATGCATCGTCATCTCTGACAGCACCAGGGCAGTGCCTACAGATATCATACTGGGACAGCTGCTTCCCGAGATAAAAAGCTGCGGCATCCCCTCCGAAGCCATAACAATCCTGGTGGCCACAGGACTTCACCGCCCCAATACGGAAGAAGAGCTAAAAAAGATGGTGGGGGAAGATATAGTAAATAACTACCGAATTGTGAACCATGATGCCAGGAACAGGGATTCATGCCGGCATATAGGAAATACCAAAAGGGGTACGCCGATAATAATCGACAGGGTCTATACCGAATCAGACTTCAGGATACTTACCGGACTGATAGAGCCACATTTCATGGCCGGTTTCTCCGGGGGAAGAAAAGCGATCTGCCCCGGGATAAGCTATATGGACATGTTCCGGCATTTTCACGGCCCGGCCGTACTGGAGTCTCCCATGGCGGCTAATGCCGTACTTGACGGCAATCCTTTTCATGAAGAATCTACCGAGATAGCCAAAATGGCGGGCGTGGATTTCATTGTAAATGTTACCATAAACAAGAATAAACAGGTGACTGGCATATTCTGCGGCGATCTGGAGAAGGCATTTTATGCCGGAGCGGATTTCTGCAGGGAAAGCAGCACCTATGAAATAGACAGGCAGGCAGATATAGTCATCACATCAGCCGGAGGCCATCCCCTGGACTGCAACCTTTACCAGTCGGTAAAGGGTATGGTGGGAGCCATGCCCGCAGTAAGGGAAGGGGGCATGATCATAATAGCCGCCAGATGTGTAGAGGAGATAGGGAGTCGGGAATTCGTTGAGCTAATAACGAACGAGAAAGAACTGGATGCCTTCATGGAAAAGATAAATGACCCCGGATTCTTTGCAATAGACCAGTGGGAGCTGGAGATGCTGGTAAAAGCCAGGAAAAAGGCCGGGATATACCTTTACAGCGACTGTCTCAATAAATGCAGCTGCAGCATCCCTGAAACCACCCTGATAAGGGTCGAATCCATTGAGGAGGCCATAGAGAAGGGAATGGAAAAATACGGACCCCGGGCTTCCATATCAGTGATACCGGAAGGTCCCTATATCATACCCGTTCTCAGGAAATGATCTCCGTGCCATATCGGCCGCGCATAGTTGCAAAGTTGTTACTTTTTAAACCTGATAAAAATTATTATAATATACCGGACATCACTACCAGGAGATATATTATATGAAGACAAAAGAGTTAGATGCTTTAAAGGAAATAGCGGGCGAAGAAAATGTCATAACCTCGGAGGAGGAGAGGTACTGCTACAGCTATGATTCCACCAGGCTGGAATATATGCCGGATGCAGTGGTAAAAGCTTCCACAGTTGACCAGATAAGCAATATTTTCAAATTCGCGTCCAGCCAAAAGATCCCGGTCACCCCCAGGGGATCGGCTACCGGACTCAGCGGCGGATGCCTGGCCCTGAGGGGAGGTATAATCCTGCTAATGGTGGGCATGGATAAGATACTGGATGTGAACCCGGTGGACCTGCTCATAGACGTAGAGGCAGGAATAATAACCCAGAGGGTAGATATGGAAGCCCAGAAATACGGACTTTTCTATCCCCCGGACCCGGGTACGGTAAAGACCTCTACCATAGGCGGCAATATAGCCGAGAATGCAGGGGGACTCAGGGGCCTCAAATACGGTGTTACCAGGGATTATGTAAATGCCCTGGAAGCAGTGCTTCCCAATGGGGATATTGTGAATTTCGGTACCCGGACCGTAAAGGGCGTTACCGGATATAATATGGTGGACCTTATGTCAGGTTCCGAAGGGACCCTGGCGGTCATAACCAAAGCCACTCTCAGCCTGCTTCCTATTCCACCGGCAAGGGCCAGCCTGCTGGCGCTTTTTACCACCATCGATGATGCGGCTAAGACAGTAAGGGATATAGTCGCGGAAGGAGTAATAACCTCTACCCTGGAGATACTGGACCAGGTGACCATAAATGCCATAGAAGATTATCTGGGCCTGGGCCTTGACAGGAGTATAGGGGCCATGCTGCTGATCGAGGTAGACGGGCAGCAGGGTGCGGTGGATGCAGAAGCCGGGATAGTCATGAAGGTCTGTAATTCCAATAATGCCCTTTCATGCAAGAAGGCGGCATCCGGAGAGGAAAGGGATGAGATATGGGCTGCCAGGAGAGCCGCCCTTTCTTCGCTTGCCAGGGTGAAGCCGTCAACCATACTGGAAGATGCTACCATACCCAGGAGCAGGATAGTGGACATGGTGCAGGAGGTAAACCGGATCGCAGAAAAGTACGGCCTCCGCATAGGCACCTTCGGACATGCCGGCGACGGCAATATCCACCCTACTATCCTTACCGACTTAAGGGATGCCGAAGAAGAAAAAAAAGTGGAAGGCGCCATAGAGGATATCTTCAGGGCTGCAGTAGGTATGGGAGGTACTCTTTCCGGGGAACATGGCATAGGCATCTCCAAGGCCAAATATCTCCGCATGGAGATAAGCCGGGAGAGCTATGAGATAATGAAAAGGGTAAAGCAGGCATTCGATCCTGACAATATCCTTAATCCGGGAAAGATGTTTACCGATCTTTAGAGCAATGTGATCGGGATAAAGATTATTTAAAGAAACGAAGGAAAATGACTGAAAACAAAAAGAATACAAAGAAAAAAGACCAGGCCAGGATCTTTAAGAGATACGATGACCTTTTTAACTGCTCCCGCTGCGGCACCTGCATGTCATTCTGCCCGGTTTATAAGAATACCAATGACGAAGGCCTGTCTCCCCGGGGAAAGCTCAGCCTGATTGAAGCCATAAGCCAGGGAAAACTCAGGTTTACCGATAAGGTCTCGGATAAGATATATACCTGCACTATGTGTAATTACTGTGACAGCGAATGCCCCAGCGGGGTAAATATAAAAGAGCTTTTCCAGGAGATGAGGCAGGATCTGGTAGATACGGAGAAATATCCCCTGGCCCTTGATTTTCTTAAAAAGCGGCTGGATGAAGCCAAGAATGTCACCTTTGATACCAATGAAGGAAGGATAGACTGGACCAGGCAGATACCCGACAGCCAGCCCGAGGATTTCCTAAAAGATAAGGCTGATGTAATATACTTTGTAGGATGCGTATCTTCATTTTCTCCCAGGACTTTCAGCATACCCCGTTCAATAGTCCAGGTATTCAGGGAAGCGGGAGTTGATTTCGGGCTCCTGGGCGATGAAGAGTGGTGCTGCGGTTTCCCTCTTCTTTCTTCCGGGATGAAAGCCGAAGCCAAAAAGCTGGCAGACCATAATATCAGGGAGGTCAAAAAAAGAGGGGCAAAAGTACTTGTGACATCATGTCCCTCCTGCTATCACACCTGGAAGCATGAATACGGGGAGATATCATCAGAGAAGATGGATTTCGAGATAATGCATGTCTCACAATATATGCTAAAGCTTATACAGGACGGCCGCCTGAAGCTAAAACAGTTACAGAAAAGGGTAGCCTACCATGACCCCTGCGACCTGGGAAGGAACTCCGAAGTATATGAGGAACCGCGTAAAGTCATAAAGAGCATACCGGGAGTGGAGTTTGTGGAGCTTGAGGCCAATATGAACCTGGCTAACTGCTGCGGCGGCGGCGGCAACCTGGAATCCATTGATCCCGGTCTTTCTGCCAGGATAGCAGATTCCAGGGCCCGCGAGATCCTGGATGCCGATGTAGACATACTGGTCTCAGCCTGCCAGCAGTGCGAGAGAACGCTGGCGGCAGCGCTGAAAAAGCTTAAAAAAGAGGCCAAAAGAAAGATAAAAGTATATGATATTGCCGAACTTGTACTTGCAAGCATAAGGGCAGATTAAATATAATAAGACAAAGTCATTACTGGAGGAGTGGGATATGAAAATAGGAGATTATGAATTTCCCGAAGATCTTTATTATGAAAAGAACCATTTCTGGGCAAAGGAAGACGGCAGCGGCAATGTAATAATAGGGGCTACTGATTTTTTTCAGCAGCTGGCAGGAGAAATAGTCTTTATAGAGCTTCCCATGGAGGGTACGAAAACAGAGCAGGGCAAGTCTTTTTCTTCACTTGAGAGCGGTAAATGGGTGGGCAAGGTATTTGCCCCGTTTTCGGGCGAGGTAGTGGAGGCCAATGAAGAGCTGGAGGATTCCCCGGAGCTGATAAATGAATCGCCCTACGAAGAAGGCTGGATAGTAAAAATAAAACCGTCTGATCTCGACGGGGAACTGGGAAACCTGATGAAAGCAGGACCTGAATTAGAGAAATTTATAGAAGATGAATCCAAAAAACATCCAAAAGAAGATTAAGGTAAGTATTGAGCCTATCGGCAGGAGAGTCCTGCTGGAAAAGCCGGCCAACGGACTGGATGCCATACGCTCAGCAGGAATCGGTATAAAATCGGTCTGTGCCGGTAAAGGCACCTGCGGAAAATGCCGAATCCTGATAATGGACAGGGACATCAGGCCTCCTACCAGCCAGGAAGAAAAGGTGCTGGCAAAAGATGAGATAGACAGCGGGGTCAGGCTTGCCTGCCAGCAGATATTTGACCGGGATATCAAGATATATATCCCCGCCTCTTCCCTGAGCGAAGAGCAGAAACTCCAGGTGAAGGGAAAAGAAGCAGAGATAGATGTCGATCCTCTGGTATCAAAATATCACCTTAAACTTAAGAGAGCCTCCCTGGAAGACCTTGTTTCGGATTTCAAAAGGATACAGGAAGGTCTCAGGCAGGAATATGATGTCACCGCAGACAGGATCGATCTTGAGGCATTAAGACTTATGCCCGGGGTGATACGCTCTAATTCATGGGAGATAACTGTCGCCATCCGGGATGGCGAGGTCATAAGCATAGAGGGCGGTGATACCGTTAAACAGTCATACGGCCTGGCAGTGGACCTGGGGACTACCAAGATCGCACTTATCCTGGTCGACCTTGCCAGCGGGAAGACTGTAGACAGCCAGGGAATAATGAATCCCCAGATAAGTTTTGGCGAAGATGTGATGAGCAGGCTTAATTATGCCCTGGAAAAACCGTCAAACCTGGATAATATAAAGAATATAGTGGTAAAAAGGATGGGGGAGGCGGCAAAGGAATTATGCGGCCGGAATGATATAGATACAAAGCAGCTTCTGGAGATGACTGTAGTGGGAAATACTGCCATGCACCATCTTTTCCTGGGGCTTCCGGTAAAGCAGCTGGCGCTTTCCCCGTTTGTGCCCCTTACGGAAAGTCCCATCAGTATAAAGGCCAGGGAACTGGGTATTGAGATGGCCCCGGGAGCATACATATATATGCCTCCGCCCATTGCCGGTTTTGTGGGATCCGACCACCTGGCTATGGTCCTGGCTTCAGGAATTTTCGACCTGAAAGGCAATTACCTGGGAGTGGATATAGGCACTAATACAGAGATAGCTCTTGCCAGCAAAGGAAAACTGACCAGCGTATCCACTGCTTCGGGACCTGCTTTTGAAGGAGCCCATATCAAGCACGGCATGAGGGCCGCACCGGGAGCTATTGAGAGGGTTGTGATAGAGAAGGACACCTTTATTCCGGTCATACAGACTATTAATGATAAAAAACCCGCCGGCATCTGCGGTTCCGGAATACTGGATGCAGTGGCTGAACTGCTGAGGACCGGCGTCATAGATATAAGGGGTAAATTCCAGGCTGATAATTCTTTTATCTGCCAGGATGATAAAGGCCAGAAACAGTTTGTCCTGGCCCGCTCGGAAAAAGATGACGGAAAAGGAAAAGACCATACAACAGAAAATCTTATGGAGCTTCCCTGCGGTGAAAAGGATATATCGGTCAGCCAGAAGGACATAGTCGAGATCCAGCTTGCCAAGGGAGCCATGAGGACGGGAATAGAGATCCTGCTGGAAAATGCAGGCATAGATTTTACGGAATTAGACGGCATAATAATAGCAGGAGCATTTGGTTCATATATAGATCCCAGGAATGTGGTCAATATCGGCATGTTTCCCAGGGTAAGCCTGGACAGGATATCCCAGGTGGGCAATGCTGCCGGTGTGGGAGCCAAGATGGTCCTGATATCAGGGGCCCAGAGAAAAAAGGCCGAAGAAATAGCCGAAAAGACCGATTACCTGGAGCTTACAGTCTATCCCGGTTTCAGCGATCATTTTATAGCCGGGATGCAGTTTCCCCAGCCGGAACAGATAATCTGACCGGGACCAAAAGCCAGGGTCTCTTCAAAATAAATATTATAATATAATATTACAATTAAATATATCATAGCTTATATATTTGATAAAATAATCATATATGCAAATAACAGCTTGAATTATTTTTATTTTCTAATACAATTTGCATTACTCATAAACCGATTAAAAGGATGGATTTAGAGATTTAATGGATTTTACTAAAAAAGTAACCATAAAAGCCGCACTGGCTGCAGTTACTATAATAATCATAGCTGTCTGCATGATCATGATATCCGGATGCGGACAGGCCGCAGACAATCTCCCGGCTCCGGAGGATGGACAGCTGACCATTTTCAGCAGCAAGATACTGGTGGGTACAGATGCATCTTACCCGCCCTTCGAATTTATAAGCGATGGAGATATCGCCGGATTTGATATAGATATCGCCCGGGAGATAGCAGCCAGGCTGGGAAGAAAGCTGGAGATCGTCCCCATAGCCTGGGACTTTACCTACAGGATCCCGGAAGATATCAAACTGGATATGATAATATCAGCTATATCAGCATCCGAAGGCAAGGAAGAGTTTGTCGATTTCTCGGATCCTTACTATACAATGGAGTATATACTGATAGTTCTCTCTGATGCCAGTCTTACCATCAGGGAGGATCTCAAGGGCAAAGAGGTGGGAATGCTGGATATAAGAGTAAAGGACCTTGACCCGGCATACCTTAAGGATTTCAATATCCAGGAATATAAGGAAGTACTGGTCATGATGGATGACCTCAAAAGCGGAAAAATAGATGCTGTGCTAAAATCTGTCCCGGTGGGAAAGAACCTGATAGAGGGAAACGGCGGTATTTACAGGGTGCTGGAGAAGGTTAAGTCAAACCGGTCGTTCAATATGGTATTCCACAAGGGCAGTTCCTTAAGGGACGAAGTCAATGTCATACTGTCGGAGATGGTGCAGGACGGCACCTATCAGGAGATCTATGACAGGTGGTTTCTGCTGCCGTAAAAATCGATCCAGGCAAAAATAGTGGAGTTTATCCTTCATTTTCTGTTATTTTCTGCTTTAACAGTGATATAATAACTGATTAATAATTATAGAAACTCTATATAACGAATGGGGGTTATATGCTTGTAATCGGTGAAAACATCAGTGTCACAGCCACAGCTGTAGGTAATGCCATAAAGGAAAGGGATGCCGGGCCGATAGTGGAGCTGGCAAAAGCCCAGGCCGGCGCAGGAGCCAATTATATTGATGTGAATATCGGGCCTGCTACCAAAAACGGCGAAGATCTCATGCAGTGGATAGTAAAGAGCATACAGGCCGAGGTGGATCTTCCCCTGGCGCTGGATACAAAGAACACCAGCGCTATTGAAGCAGGACTCGAGGTTCACAGGGGAAAAGCCATGATAAACTCTGTTACCGGCGACAAGGAAAAGCTGGATGTGCTTATGCCCATGGCCCAAAAATATGATGCAAAGATCGTGGGCATCGCCCTCACTGACAAAGGCGTTCCCCCGGATGTGGACAGCAGGCTGGAGATAGCTATGAATATAGTAAGTTCCGCCATGGAGCACGGAGTACCCATGGAAGACCTTTATCTTGATCCTATAGTGCTTCCGGTAGCTGTCCTCCAGGAGCAGGTGCATAACTGTATTGAGGGGCTTAAAGTCTTCAAGCAGCTCCAGGAACTTATGGGACTGGATTCTCAGCCTATGACTACCGTAGGGCTTTCCAATGTATCCCAGTCTTCACCGGCAGAGCTTAAGAGCCTCCTGAACAGGACCATGCTTCTGGTGCTTCTGTCTAACGGCCTTGACAGCGCCATAGTAGATCCCCTGGACAAAGAGCTTATGGCTGCGGTAAAGACTTTTGATATTGTAAATAACAGGATACTGTATGCCCACTCATATCTTGATTAAGGCATAAGCCATGTTTTTGAGAGAATATTATAGGATAATTTATTTATATTAATAATTAGTAGATAAGATTTAGAGATTTATTATAAATTTTTCAGGAATTTATAATATCCGCATTGAACAAATATTTTTTTATGATAGAATAAACACTCAGGACAGGTTAATGTAGGCGTCCAAAATTTTGATAGCCTGTCCTGCTTATTTATATTCAGGACAGATCATATTGGGACCGCTGGAAACATAAACTGCTTTAAAGCCTTATAATAGAAATATCAGGATTTATTAATTTTTTAAATTTTTTCTCATAATTTTATTGACTATGTCCAATCAAACTGATAGATTCATTATATAAAACTGAATATTTTGATTAGAAGCTATGAAGTTTTTCTCAAATTTGGACGCTTGAGGGAAATGGAGCTAGTAGCGTAACTGGCTGATATGCCGGTTTTTTTGTTTATAAATAAGTTAATTTGTAAAAAGAATATGATAAGAAGTAAGATTTGTCTAATAATCTTGATGGTCACGATTACAGCTGTCCTTGCTCTATTGCCTGGATGCGGGAGGGAAAATGCCGATACCATAGAAATGGTCTCAGCCGGGACAATAGATGCGCAAGCAGGAAAAAGTGCTGCCGAAGAGAATGCAGATCCAGGGGAAATGGGAGGGGATGAAGAAGAGGAAACCGGTGGATCAGCAGCCGGAGAAGAAGCTTCCCGACCAGCCCAGATAATAAATATATCGCCTTCAGAAGTGTTTGAGATAATGGAGAACGATGAAAACTATTTGATAATCGATGTAAGGACAGATGAAGAGTATGGAGAAGGCCATCTTGAAGGAGCAATGCTATCCAGTTATACTTAAATAATTGGAATAAGGTAATATAATGTATAAGGGTTTGAAGATATTTGTATTTTCCTATTATTTGTCGTAGTAATATTATGGCTAAATATAAATAGAAGTATTTTCCTTGACATTAGTATAATAAGTGTAATATAATTTAATAAAATATGTTTAAAATAAGTCTTACATAAGATTTATGCGACATAGAAAAACTGAATAATTAGTAGAGGCAGTGAAACTTTAACCAAATCTGGACGCTTGGGTAAGGTGGAGCTAGTAGCGTAACCGGCTAATATTGCCGGTTTTTTGTTTTTTGGGGTAATTCAGCCAGTCAGTCTGGCTTTATATTATCACACAGTTTAATAAAAAGGATTACTAAAAGAAGGAGATGATAGAAATGATTAGTTATAAGAGCAGGGGGAAGCTAAAGCTCGGGGTATTCCTCGTGATTATAGCACTAATTCTCTGGCTTATACCAACCAATTTTATCTTCGGTGATGAAGAACAGGATCTTGAAGAGCTGCAGCTGGCAGCAGACGAGGCAAATGAAGTCCTTGAAGCAGCCCAGGAAGCAGCCGACCAGGCCAGCGCAGATCTTGCCAGTGCCGAAGCAGCACTAGCCGAAGCCGAGGCAGAACTGGAGAATTCAGAAGGCGAAGACCAGGCAGCATTGGAAGAAAACCTGGCCCAGGCCAAGGCAGCTCTTGCCGAAGCCCAGGCAGCAGCCGACCAGGCCGATGCAGATCTTGAAGATGCTCAGGCTGCGGCAGACGAAGCAAATGCAGCACTGGAGGCTTATATAAATGCCTTGGAGGATGGCGATGATGAACCATCAGGTGATTCAGATAAGGAAGAGACTGAAGTGATCGATCTTAGCCTCAATGTAGTCGCCAATCCAGGAAGTGTTGAACCCGGTAATGTACTTACATGGAAAATTGTACTGACAAACAAAGGTAATATTACATTATCAGACATACATGTAACTGATGAATTACCAGACGTAGTATTGTTTGAGTCTTCTGATTACGGGATTTATGATGATGATTCAAAAACTGTTACACATATTATTGAAGAACTGGAACCGGGTGAGGTTTTTGAACAGAATATTGAAGTAGAAGTGCCAATAGTTGCAAATTCCATCCAGTATCTTTTAAATAAGGTCACCGCTGTATCTGACCAGACTGGTACCATAAGCAGTAATAGCGAAATAGAGATTATACATATTGATGAAAATAATGACACATCATCAGATGATCAAACGGCAGGATATAATCCATTTATCTATACTGACAAACAGGATTATCATCCTGGAGAAGAAGTAACAATATTTGGCGAAGGGTTCGTTCCAAACGAAGATGTAGAGATAATCATCAAGGATGCTGAAGGAGAAACCGAGCACACTGCCATTTTAGGTGCCGATGATGCCGGAAATTTTGTTTATAAGTATTCCATACTGGGAAGTCCAAGCTATACCGTTGAAGCTAATTCAATAATTGAAAACGAAAAAGGCAAGACGGAATTTTTGGACTCGGTAACTGCCACATACAAAGGATATAGTTGGGATTGGGCAGAAAAAATCAATAACTATGTTGTCGGATTGCTATGGTTTAACATAGATCATTCACCGACAGAAGAATATATTCCAGCATACTGTGTTGACCAATATATTGTTGGACTGAGTAATACTAATTATTATGTAGATTATAGTACTCAGCCCGATCTGGCAGCTAAACCTGATGTTCAAAATATTGCAAACAACTACCCAGTTGTCAAAATGCAGTATTCTGGGACTAACTATGAATTGAAAGAAGTTGCTTCAGCTATCCAGCGCGCTATATGGCATTTAAGAACAGGTGCCTGGGATGGGGCAAACCAAAAAGATGCACTTGCTGAATATATGGCAGGACATCCTAATCCGAATTTTGGTATCGGATTAAATGCAGCAAAAGACAGTGCAACAGGAGACATTACCATAACTGCAGATGTTAAGAGTGCTGATGGTGCAATAAAGTTTAGAGGTGAACCTGTTAACTTCGAAACTACCAGCGGAACATTCATTGGCGGTACGGATACCATTACTGTCAATACAGATGACAATGGTATTGCTATTGCTACCCTTGAAGGAGGAACTTATAATAATCCTAAGATATCTGCTACAGTGAAATGTGATAATCTGAGTCTCAGGAGCCAAACTAAAGTAAATAATCCGAGAGATACTGAGAGCGGAAAGATAATAACACCTAATGATCCAAATTCTTCCGATCAACCACTGGCGAAGCAAAGGACAATAACTTCTATTCCGGGTTGGCTTTTTGGATCACTCGGCTACTATTCCATATTCTGCCAGAAGCTGGACAGCAAAAACACTTCCGATACTTCAGATGACACACCAATACAGGGCTGGACCATACATCTTAAGGATGCTAGCGGCGAAATAATCGACACTAAGACAACAGGTCCAAACGGCTGGGTTACATTTAAGAATCTGGAACCGGGAGACTACACAGTTGAAGAGGAGATGCAGCCTGGCTGGGTAAATGACACACCGGAAAGTATTCCTGTGACATTGACTGATTCTAATTCTAATAATAACCTTTTCAGAAACCACAGAAATGACTTAAAGATCTTCTGCCAGAAGCTGGACAGCAAATGCACTTCCGATACTTCAGATGACACACCAATACAGGGCTGGACCATACATCTTAAGGATGCTAGCGGCGATATAATTGACACTAAGACAACAGGTCCAAACGGCTGGGTCACATTTAAGAATCTGGAACCGGGAGACTATACAGTTGAAGAGGAGATGCAGTCTGGCTGGGTAAATGACACACCGGAAAGTATTCCTGTGACATTGACTGATTCTAATTCTAATAATAACCGTTTCAGAAACTACCAGATAGGTTCAATAACAGTGACCAAGAGCGGCCTTGAAGGAAGTGACACTGCCGTATTTACACTTACCGGAGGACCCGCAGGATACACCATAGATCCTGCCCAGGTAACTCTGGATAACGCGGCAGATGGCACTTATCCAGATACCTATACCTGGGCCGATCTGCCTTTTGGCACATATACAATAACCGAGACCTATCCTGGTTCAGGCAATACCTATACCTATACGAATAATCTGACAGGTGATTCCAGGACGATAGAGGTAGATGGTGCAGAGACAGTTGATGTGGTAAATACTGATGAATCTGGAAAAATTGAGATAACCAAAACATTCGTCGGGGAAGGAATTACACCTCCTGCGTATTTTAACTTTACAATAACAGGACCAAATTCATACAGTGATACCATACAGATAGCACCGGAAAGTACCTGGACAAGTTCTGACCTGCCGCCTGGTACTTATACAATAACAGAAGATGATCCTGGATATGAAGTTACTATATTAGTTGATGACGAAACAATAGCCACACTGGAGTTGACCCCTTATTCATTTGATGTTGTAGTAGTAGACGGGGAAACAGTTGAGATTGAGATTGAAAACGACCCGGCACTTGCAGATATTGAGCTTACAAAGACAGGTCTATCAGGTGATGCTACTGCATATTTCAAATTAACTGATGGTACTAACTTCTATAATACAGATGGTTCAGTTGTTGCCAATCCAGACACATATGATGGAGAACCAGTGACTGCTGCTTCTGATACTATTACCTGGCAGTATCTTGAAGAAGGTACATATACAATCACGGAAACTGTGCCGGATGGATATGTCCTGGTATCTATCACGCCTAATCCGGTTATCATAGATGTAGATGATCTTGGAAAGACCGTATATGTAACTGCAGTAAATGAAACTGGAGGAGACGGTGATGGCGACGGCGATGGAGATGGAGATGGTGATGGCGACGGAGATGGTGATGTTACTGTTGCAGGCCTGACCGGCGAGATACAGGTACTTGCATTTACCGGATTTGATATCATCGGATACATTGCCGGAATTGCTATGATCCTTATTGGTATTATAGCTGCCGCAGTTTTAACAAGAAGATTCAGGGCAAAAGATGAAAGGAAATAAATAGTAAAATAATCACTATAAAAGAATAGCAAAAGCAAAGAGGGAACATCTCTAAAAAGATGCTCCCTCTTTGTCAATTCAGGGATTCAGATATGTATTATCTCAGTAATCCTGAACGGGTAAAAGGAGCAATAAAATTCAGAGCGGATGACAATACAGTAAGGGTTGATACAACCCAGTATGCGATAGAAGCTTTTAGCCGTATCCTGGAAATTATAAATTAAGAAAAAAACTTTTAAAAAAATCCTGTTGCCTCATAAATAAATCTAAAGGAAAGCTAATACGTTGCTTCATAAATAAATCTAAACCAAACCAATACGCATAGGTAGTAAGATACAGAGGGTAAGTTAGATATACTACCTGGTGATATACCCGTAAGCCGCTTCATCTATAATCGTTTCCTTTTTCTTCTTCTGTTTCAATGTATTAAGCTTCAGTAGCCTGTCCTGAAGTCTTGTTATCTTTCTCTTAAGATCTACAGGGTTCAACCTGTCATACCTGCGCCT
>CAYPXQ010000146.1:0-9695 GCA_964414685.1 uncultured Actinomycetota bacterium | reverse complement strand
CTGGGGCTTAATATATTAATAGATCCCGGACGGTGGTGGCATCCTATTGCATTTGCTGCGGGAGCATTTGCATTCATGCTCATAATAAACCTTATCTATCCCCGGGGGATGGGTATGGGAGATGTGAAGCTCAGCCTTATGGCAGGAGCTTTCCTGGTGAAAAATATTATTCCCGGATTATTTCTTGGTTTCTTGCTGGGTGCGGTATACGGTATAGGATTTATTATAAAAAAAAGAAGATTGAAGCAGACCATACCTTTCGGGCCTTTTATTTCCCTGGGTAGTATTATTGCTTTATTTTGGGGTAATAATATCTTAAAATGGTATACAAGTTTCTTTTGATGGCAGGATGTGGTTTTAATGGGAGCAGTTGGGATCGATATAAGTTCAAATATGATAACCCTGGTAGAATTATTAAAGTCGCGCAGGGGGATCGTTATAAAAAATGCTGCAGGATTCGAGATATCAAAAGAATCAATAAAAAAGGGCGAGCTGCAGGACCCGGTAGCACTCTCAAAAGGACTTAGAGAGGCCTGGAAAAAGAACAGGTTCACGGGAAGGAATGTTTTTGCAGGCCTGTCAAACCTGAAGGCGATCGTCAGGGAAGTGGAGCTTCCCCTGGTCAGCTCCGAGGAAATAAATAATTCCCTGAAATATCAGATAAATGATTTTATACCAATACCAAAGGATAATATCATTTATGACTACTATATAATGGAGCAGACAGAAGGCAGCTCCAAGCTGATGCTTGTCGGTGCTATGAAGAGCATGATAAATAATGTCATAGAAGCTATTAAAAGCGCCGGCCTCATAACCCAGGCCATCGACCTTAACTGTTTCTCGCTTTTCAGGATCATAGATGAGATATATGATCTGAAAAAAGACAAGCAGACAAATTGCGCCGTATATATAGGCAGGGATATATCCATTATAGAAATACTGCAGGGGGACACCCTTAAGTTTCCCAGGTTCCTGTCTAATTCCATATCATCATTTATTGATAATATCCAGAATAATACCGGCGCTGATGAAGAAAAAGCAAGGCAGTCACTGGCCGGTTTTGATTTTAAGACTATCATACCCGGAAAAACCGGTTCTGCGTCTTCCGGTGATAGAAAAGAAAAAGAAACGGATGATGGTGACAAAATAACAGCAGAACAGGATGAGAATATAATAAAGTCTATTAATGCGACCGCTGATAATTTTATAAATGAGATAAGGATGTCTGTGGAGCATTTTCTCCAGGATGATGCAAAGGCAAAGATAGGAAAAATACTGCTTTCCGGAGAAAAACTGGATAATATCGGGAAATATATACAATATAAGACCAATTACAGGGTTGAGGAAATAAATGTATCTGAGGGCTTCACGGTAGAAATGGTAAATAAGGGCGGCAATACAGGGAAAATATTGGACCCATTGCCTATAGGAATGGCTTTGAGAGGTATTAAATAGTGAGTACCAGATCAATAAACCTTCTTCCAAAGGAAGAGAAAAAAAGAGATATCAGGAGCGTAGTCCTTAATGTCTTTATGGCGCTGGTCATCATACTTCTTCTTGCCGTTGTCCTTCTTTCAGTATTTATATTTGATATCGATAATGTATTGTCAGCCAGGCTTAGCCAGTACCAGAATGTGAATATCAAGCTGCAGGATCAGGTAAGCAAATTGAAGGTATATAATGATTTCAGCTCCCGGGTTGCAGAAAAAAGAAATCTTATAGAAGAATTTAAAAAAGACGAAATATTATGGTCTAAGATCATCTATGATATAGGTAGGTCTATGCCGGAAGGTGCCAGTCTTGATACTTTTAATGCCCAGGGATCAAGCCTTTATGCTTATATGGATGATTACGGAAAAGGCGAAGCAGAAGAAGGTAGGCAGGTAATATCATTTTCCTTAACCGGCGAAGCCAGGGAATATACGGATGTCCTCAGGCTTGTTATCGAATTAAACAAGATAGATAATCTGGACCTGGTATGGATACAGAGCATCAACAATATTACAAACCCGGTGATAGATAGCGAAATAATCGGTTATGTTATAATTACATACTGGGATGTGGACTATTTCATAGAAAAATCCGGGTCAACTCCGGAAAAAAGCAGTGATGAAGATGTGCTGGACAGTGAACTCGAAGAGCTGGAGAGCTGAGTAAAAAATGAGGAATATATATAAAATAATAATAATAGCAGTGGTATTTATAATATCAGTATTCCTGCTGCTCCTGGTAATAAGGCCGGCGATTGTAAGAAGCGGCAGGCATCTTGTCAGCATAACCGAGGAAGAAGAAAGGAATATCAGCCTTAACTCGGAACTGGACAGCTATCTTGAAGACAGGGATGACTATTATATATTAAATGCAGAATACCAGAAGCTGGCCATGGAGTTTCCGGAAAAAGACGATACCCTTATACTTACTAATGAGCTCTATGAAATTGCCGGTTATACCGGCATTGAGATAAACAGCATAAGCTTTAGCGAGGTATCTATTGACCAAAAAGAACTCAGGAATACTCCCGCAAAGGAGATCTCTATTAATATTGTAATGGAAGGCTCATATTATGAGACATTGAATTTTATAAATACCATAGAGATAATGCCCCGGATAATAAAAGTCGAGGATATAAACATCCAGTCACCTTCTAATGATTATAATGATCTGGTGACTTTTTTAAGCGCCAGGACATATTTTGTAAATGAATATTATAGAAATTGATATGTTTTCAGGAAAAAACAGGAATATAGCCATTTTTCTTATTGTCATCCTATTGTCGGTGATAATAAGTTTTATTGCATTTTCAGGCTGTTCTTTAAACCGGATGGTAGGTTCCACCTACAATAATGATCCCAGCCTGACATTAAGGGATATAGACATTGACGAAAAAGAAGTCGAGAGCATCAAGACCATGGATGAAAGTATGGAGAAAAGCTATGACATCAGCAGCGATATCAGCAGCATTGCCGATGAACTGGATAATCCCTTCAAGCCTTTTTATGCCGAAGAAGAAACCGACGAAGTAAAGAACATCCTTATCCTGCAGGATATACTGTTTGAGGACGGCATTGAGACCTGTAAGATAAAATTTAACGACTATACTTATATCCTCTACGAATCAGATACTTTTTTTGACATCTATATGGTCCAGTCCATAAATGAATCATCGGTAGTAATCCTCAAGGGTGATGAACTTTTCACACTATATATCGGCGAAATGGTCCATGACTAACAGAAAGGATATGTAAGTTATGGATTTTAAGACAGCCGGGGAATCCCATGGCAGAGGCCTTGCAGGCATAATCTCAGGTTTCCCATCCGGAGTCTCTGTAAGTACTGATTATATAGACCATATTCTTTCCCGGAGGCAAAAGGGTTATGGCCGTGGAGGCCGGATGGCCATAGAATCAGATAAAGTGGAGATAATCTCAGGCGTGCGAAAGGGTTTTTCTACCGGGTCGCCCATATCCTTTCTGATCAGGAACCGGGATTGGGCCAACTGGAAGGACCTGATGGATCCTGCCCTGCCGGGAAAAATAAAAAAAGAAGAAGAGATGCTCTCCTGTCCCAGACCGGGTCATGCCGACCTTACGGGTGTTTTGAAATACCGCCTGGATACAATAAGGGATGTGATAGAGAGAAGCAGTGCAAGGGAGACTGCGGCCAGGGTCTGCGCCGGAGCTTTTGCCATGTCGGCGCTTAGATACTTTGATATCGGGATATTCAGTTATGTGGACAGGATAGGGAAGGCCCATATGGAAAAAATCCCATTAAAGCGGGATGAGGGGCTTATAAAAAAAATTGAGGATTCTGAAGTCCGCTGTCCTGACAGGGATGTATCTGAAAAGATGAAAGCGGAGATCGACAGGGCCGTAAAACAGGGGGACAGCCTGGGCGGAAGCTTCAGGATAATAATAAGGGGAGTGGTCCCGGGACTGGGAAGCTATACTGAATGGGACAGGCGCCTGGATGCCAGGATGGCTCATATGATCATGGGGATACCGGCTATTAAGGCAGTAGAAATAGGGATGGGAGTAGCATCCGGCTCCAGCAGCGGGCTTTCTTTCCACGATGAGATATATTACAGCCGGAATAATGGTTTCTACCGAAAGACCAATAATGCCGGCGGCATAGAAGGCGGTATGTCAAACGGGGAAGATATAATCGTGGGAGCGGTCATGAAACCTATACCCACCACTACAAAAGGTATGAGGACTGTGGATATATTGACCAAAAAGGATGCAGTTTCCATAAAGGAAAGGTCAGATACCTGCGCTGTCCCCAGCGCCGCTGTGGTGGGAGAGGCAGTTTCAGCCATAGTTATCCTTAATGCCCTGCAGGAGAAATTCGGCGGCGATAATATTGATGAGATAAAGACAAATCTTGAGAGCTATAAAAAGTACCTTAAGGACCGGTGACCGGTGAAAGACAATATTGCCATTATCGGTTTTATGGGTTCGGGAAAGACTACTGTTGGAAAAATACTGGCTGCCAGGATGGATTGGAACTTTTTCGACCTGGACCGGATAATAGAATTATCAGAGGGCAGGACTATAAATGATATATTCAACGATGATGGAGAAAGATATTTCAGGGATGTAGAGACAAAAATAATATTAAAGACAATAAGCGACAATAAAGACTGCATATTTGCCTGTGGGGGCGGAGCTGTATTGAGAAAAGAGAATATGTATGCTGTAAAAAAGAAGTGCTGCATTGTATACCTTGCTGTATCTGCTGAAGAAGCAGCAGCAAGGCTTACCGGGTCGAATGAAAGGCCGTTGGTCGATCATGGAGACAGAAAAAGAAAAATAGAAGAACTGCTGGTAAAGAGGCTTCCTGTCTATGAGAAATATGCGGAAATAACCATTGACAGTGAAGGTGCTGACCCCGGGGAAACTGCAGGGAAAATAATCGATATTATAAAAGAAAAGGATCTTTTGCCCCAAATATGAGATGCATAAATATAAAGACTTCACTGAGAAAATATCCCGTTTATCTGGGAGACAGCATCCTGAAAATGGCTTCAGTGCTTATAAAGGAAAAAGTGAAGGGACTTGATAAAGTTTTCCTTCTGACAAATGAGACTGTCTATTCCCTCTATTCTGACCATATAAAGGCTTTATGCCGAGAACTTTGTACGGAATATGAGATCTTCATCCTTAAGGATGGGGAAAAGTATAAGAGCATCGATAGCGCAGGCCGGGTCTATTCAAGGCTTATTGAACTTAACTTCCACAGGAATGATGCGCTTATAACATTCGGGGGCGGCGTAATAGGCGATACCGGAGGATATATAGCCTCTACATTTCACCGGGGCATGAAGCTGGTGCATATTCCCACTACCATCATAGGACAGGTAGACAGCAGCATAGGGGGAAAGGTGGCAGTTAATTTTGAGGGGAGAAAGAATATAATAGGCTCCTTCTATCAGCCTCATATTATTATAATGGACACCCGCATGCTGAAGACTCTTAAAAAAAAAGAAATAATAAACGGCCTGGGTGAGATAGTAAAATACGGGCTTGTATTTGACCGCATCATCCTGGAAAAGCTGCAGGACATATCCGAAAGGAAAGATTACTGCATTGATAATATAGTGTCTTCAGTCGGTTTTGGAAATATAATAATGGAATGCATCAGGATAAAAGCCAGGATAGTGGAAAAGGATGAATTTGACACTGGTCACCGAAATCTTTTGAATTTTGGGCATACCATAGGCCACAGCCTTGAAAATATTTTCAAACTCGAAGATGTAAACCACGGACAGGCAGTAAGCATGGGTATGATAGCCGCGCTTGAGATGTCAGTTAAAATGGGTCTTTTCCCGGAAAAAAAGAAAGAGGATATAGTAATGTTTTTCAGGAAACTGGGAATACCGCATGCAATACTGGAAACCGATGCAGAAAAAGTTTTGGAGGGATTAAGATATGATAAAAAGTTTACTTCCGGGACTAACCGTTTCATACTCTTAAAGGATATAAACAAACCGGTGATCGTCGATGGGGTAAAAAAAGATATAATAATAGACAGTATAAATAATTGTATCAATAAATAGTTTTATTAATATATTTATACAATTTTGAATTTTATAATAATTTAGTATATAATAATGTAATACTGGCATTTTTTCGGGGATTATGCCAAAAAGGATGATGAAATGAAAAAAATATTGATAATAAACGGTCCCAATCTTAACCTCCTGGGGAGCAGGGAGGAAAGCATATATGGTAAAATGAGTTTTGAGGATTTTTTGCCGGAATTAAAACAAATAGCTGCAGCAAAAGATGCTGACATGCAATACTTCCAGTCCAATCATGAAGGAGAGATAATAGATAAAATTCATTCTGCTATGGGGGATACTGATCATATAATCCTGAATCCGGGAGCGCTTACCCATTATAGCTACAGCATCCATGATGCTATCCTTGCATCAAAAATACCAGTTGTGGAGGTGCACATTTCCAATATTTTCCAGAGGGATGACTGGAGGGCCAGGTCGGTCATTTCTCCTGCAGCCAGGGGTATCATAAGCGGTTTTGGCCTTGATGGCTATAAAATGGCTTTATATTATTTATTGAATATGTAGATAATCAATAGAAGCAAATACGATCATGCAGGACAATTTGTCAGGAAAGATTGTTAAAAGACTAAGGAATAATAAGGGTTTTACCCTGGTAGAGGTATTGATCGCCATGTTCCTTATATCAATTATGGCTGTCGGGCTTATACATGGTACTACTATTGCGCTTAATACTGTAGCGCGAAACAGGGAAAAAACCAGGGCCGTGGCTGTGGCCAATGAGAAGATAGAGATCATAAAAGCCATGGATTTTGAGGACATAGAATTGACCTCGGAAAATGCGGGCTGGGAACTGTCTTATCCAGAATTATCGGAAGATGGCTATAATATCTATTATTATTCCACATGGTCCGATGATGTGGAAGATAGCTATAAGCAGATAATGGTCAGTGTTAATACCGCAGATATGAGAGAGTCGGTTGAAGTCGTCACCAGGATCTATCCTTCCCCGGGAAATGCTCCTGAGACGCAGCCGGGATCCCCGGCTCCGGTTAATCTCGAAATAATATCCGATAGCGGCTACGGTGAAAACAGGGAAATATTACTTGCCTGGGAAGAACCGCAGACAGAGTTTGTGATAGACAGCTATAATGTGTACCGGAATGGTGAACTGATATATAATTCTCCAGTAGTAACATATACCGATTATCCGGCAAGCAATGAGGAGCAGGTATATTATGTAACTGCTGTCTATGAAGATGCTGTTGAAAGCAATCCCAGCAATTCAGCAGTTGCAACCGTAGAGCCCTATTACCCGTCACCCCAGGACCTGGCAATCGACGGGTATACCGGCAGTGGAAGTACCAGGGAAGTGCTTCTGTCCTGGAATACCCCTGACCATCCTTATGATATAATTGAATACCGCATATACAGGGATGGTCTGATGATCGGCACCAGCCAGGATGAATCCTTTCAGGATCTAATAGGCAACGAAGATTATGTCTATTATATTACTGTATTTTATTCCGGAGATGTGGAAAGCGATCCCAGCGGTACAGTTGAAACAGAACCCGAGGATCCGGAGTAATAATTACACTTATCATATAGCAGCCATTTATGAAGGCGGTGTTGAAAGAGATGCCAGTAATTCGATATATTCAGGAGATTAGCAAAAGGTCTAAAGACCAGAAGGGCGTGACTCTTGTCGAACTACTGATAGTACTGGTCTTTATCAGCCTGATAGTCTCTCTCGTCTCAGCCATTTACCTGTCTTCGAGCAGGACATCGAATGATGTGATAAATATAACAAGGTCTCAGATCGATGCAAGACTGGCAATATACAGGATGAGCAAGGATATAAGGGAAGCCGGCAGTTTTTCAATTGCAGACGCTGATCATATCAGTTTCATAAGCAATATAGATGCTGATGAAGAATATGAGGAGGTAGATTATTACCTTCAAAGCGAGGAAGACTATTATCTGCTGGTAAGGACTGTAGACAGCGGTGCTGAGAGGGTTATAATATCCCATATTGTAGATAATGAGATCTTTAAGTACTATCTGGATATAAACACTCCCGAAAATGGGATCGACATGCCTTTGTCTTCGGAAGATATGGACAGTATCAAATTAATAAGACTGGGTGTAAGCATAGATCAAAGCGGCACGCCAGGTACCAGGACAATGGACCTGGACACTTTGATAGCTCTCAGGAATAGGATTTAAGGGTGTGTAAGATGGGATCAAGAAACCATATAAGAAAGTGTAAAGGCAGTGTGACTATCCTGGTACTGATGCTGGTGCTGGTCGCATTATTCCTGGTATCCACAATGGTAAGGTATGTATACCGGGATGTCGGCTTTACTGAGCTGGATGAAAACCAATTGAGGGCGCTAAACCTGGCAGAAGCAGGGATATCTGACATGTATCTGCAGCTGGACAGGTATTATAATGAAGGAGGCTCCGAGCTGCCCGATAGCCCCTATATATTAGAGATATCTTCCCAGGGGGAAACACAGGGCGATGTAGTGGTATCCTATACAATCGAATCTTCCGGAGAGAATACATCGAGTTATATAGTCACTTCCAGCGGAACTGACAGGAGCGGAGCCAGCAGACAGGTAAGGGTCAGGATAAATGTTACCACTCAGAATTCCATAGCGCTGGATATCTTTGATTATATATATATAAATAATTCTGCCACCTATGATAATAATTCACAGGCCATAGAGGGACCTTTCTATACGGAAGGCGACCTTTTACTGGCAAATTCAGGTATTCTGCAGTCAGGCGCAGAAGGACCCATAGTAGTAGAGGGCGATCTCACTATGACCGGGGATGCCACAAACCTTAATTCGACAGCATTGTCTGTTGCCGGGAATGTACTGATAGAAGGCAGTTCCAGGATAAACGGCGGGCTGGTAAGCATCGGGGGAAACCTGACCATGACCGGAGATACCAGGATCGACGACGGGCTTGAAACCCCCATGATAGTAATGGGAGATATCGATATGGAGGGAAGCCCCGAGATCGGGGAAGTCGGCAGGGAACTGGTACTTTCGCATCATGGGAGCATTGATCTGCCATGGGGGACCGATTATTCCCTTTTTATCCATGCAGACCTGGATGACAGCGGAACGAATTCATTTGTCTTTGAAGATCCTCAATATAATGTGAGCGATATCATAAGCCATGTGGAATCTGAGATACAGGGAAATGCTCTTTTAATTGAGGAAGACGTCTTTATCTATGCAATAGAAAACAGGCAGGACAGGGTATTATTCGATTATAATAATGCAAACGGAATATTAAAGCTTTCCCAGGAAGATGGAAAATATGTTCTCGACATAGACGGCAATATAATCATTGATGGAAATCTTATAATCGGCGACGATGTCTGGTGGGACCAGACCGGTCCTCACACAAATACCATTTATTATCGCGGCAGGGGACTCATATACACGACGGGCAGCGTAGATTCCCTCACATGGCTGAAGCCCCTCGATCCCGCCGGTTTCCCTGTAGTTAATTTTATGGTAATAGTATCGGAAAATAATATCGTCCTTGATGTTTTCAGGTTCGACTGGGTTTTAAGGCAGTGCAGCGAGGCGTCACAATTTGTTACACTTATTGCCAATAATCTTATAGATGTCAAGAAAGGCACAGTTAAAGGGAC
>CAYPXQ010000145.1:0-2102 GCA_964414685.1 uncultured Actinomycetota bacterium | reverse complement strand
AGTCCCCCGGCATGGGCAGACTGGAACTGCGGATAAGCAATATCTATTATATACCTGTCTTCATCATTTTCTTCAAAATAGCGGTTATCGTCAACCCTGCTGTATCCGGCAGAGGCTCCCTTGAACTCGTTTATCTGCAGAAGGTGCATGATGTCCTTAAAAGCCCCGTACCATTTATTTGCCGTCTGTCCGGCATTCCCCGAGGCAACTGCATCATAAAAGGCTTCTCTTCCTCCTTCTGCCCATATCTTTTCCTCCAGGCAGTTTATCTCATCTGTTGTAAAATATTCTTCCGCTTCTCCTATTATTTGTTCGCTGTCTGCTGCCAGGGCTATCCTTACCTGGTATCCCTTATTATAGAAGACCGCGATCCTTTCAAAGGTGACGTCGCATACATCATATCTGGAAAGCACCATATATTCTTTTACATATACGCCTCCCAGCTCTATTACATTTCTTGACGGCAGATAGGAAAAGTCATTATCAGGTCCAAATTCCCCATTTGCAAGGGCATCCATCTCTTCCCGGGCATTTTCCAGCATGGTACCCTGCATGGATTCCAATTTACTTATATCTACATCCAGCGAAAACCCTCCGTACTCAGGGTCCCGGCACTGGCATGAATACAATGCCAGGCCATCATGGGGATAGACAAAGGCAAAACCGGCCTGGCTGTTCTGGAACATTATATTGTTTGGCGGCCCTGGCGTTTCTTCATCTTCAGGAACCGGATCTTCATTTAAATCCTGAGTATCTCTGTTCCCTGCAGCAGTTTTTTCTTCCTCCAGGACGATATTGTCCTGTCCGGTCCTTTGTTTATCAGCATCAAGGCTAATGCATGAGCATACGAGTGTCATGATCATTGGGATCATTATAAAAATAACCGGCAGCTTTCTCATATCAACCTTTCCTTTTTAGAATATATTTCTTTAAAAGCCACTTCATAGTCTTATCTGTCGTTTTTTAAGCATATAATTTTGACATTGTTCTGGGAAAGGCTATCCATTTTAACGTCTATGTACCGGGGGATCGCACTCCTGTCAAAATAGCTTAATGCCTAAAGATTTTTTTTCTACTTGTTCCATGATCAATACATATTATATATCAATTGCGGAACAGGCCAAACAAATTTATTTACCCGTAAACATTATTGTTTTTGTTCTTTTGTCCTGTGCTTTTTAATCCCATAAAAACTATATTGACTTCTGGTTATTTTGGGAATAATATTAGCGCGAAATCTGCAATTTAGCAGATTAAAAACTTTACCCGTAAAGGAGTAAGAGTTGGCTACAAAAAGCAAAAAGGGCGGAAAGAAAAAAGGTAAATAACCTTTGACCAGAGTCCTGTATCCTTAAAAAATACAGGACTGCTGATATGCAGAGCCCTTGCCCCCCCATCCTCATTAAAATTGTTTTTTTCTATCCTGGACTGAGACTATATTATTTGAAAAGTAAAACTATAATTATCTCAGGTTTGAACTAAATGATGGTGCGGTTTCAGAGATAAGATTATTTCATATGATGCCATAGAAAGAGGTCAGATCAGGTGCTTTTTCCGGCAGGATCTTTTTCAAAAAGCTCCATGGCATATCCAGAAGCCCTCTTATAGGCAGCCTCCATCTCCTCCATAAAATCCCTTTCCGAGCGCCAGAACGGGATATGCCCCAGCCTCCTGGGCATAGCCGCGTGCAGTTCTGCAGGCACGATGGCGGTTCCCCTGCCAGTATCCTTTTCATACTTCCAGAACTCATCATGGCCTGCCGGGAGAGGTTCAGGCTCAATGACCTTATTTTTTCCTTCTCCTTCTTCTTTCCTCAGGGCATTTAAAAAAAATTCCTTTTTCATCCCCTTAAGCTCAAACAGGATAAAGGGGTCATTGTCAAAAGCTTCTGCTATTATATAGAATACAGCGGCAATGTGCTTGCAGGGATTTGACCAGTCGGGACAGCTGCAGCCTGTCTTTAAGTCTTTTTCTTTTTCAGGGAAAAGGGACAGCCCCTCATCCTTGAATACCTGCTCTATATCGGCCGGCATGTCATTCCCCAGGAGAAGGGCTGCAAAAATAGGCTTTTCCATAAGCCTGGCAATGACTTTCTGCCACTG
>CAYPXQ010000144.1:0-2206 GCA_964414685.1 uncultured Actinomycetota bacterium | reverse complement strand
GCCTGCCGGAATAGCGGTAGAGGAGCCCAGGAATAAAAAATTCGGGGATCTTTCCACCAATGCTGCCATGGTGCTGGCCCCGGTCATGAAAAAAAATCCCCTGGAAATAGCCGGGATGATAAAAGATGAGGAGATCATAAAATGGGAGGAGATCGAGGATGTCAATATAATAAGACCCGGCTTTATAAACCTGGACCTGAAAAAAAGCTTCCTGGCCTCATCCCTGAAGGAGATAGCCCGGAAAAAACAAGACTATGGCAAAAATGATTCCGGCACAGGCATAAAGGTGCAGCTGGAATATGTGAGTTCGAATCCTACCGGAGACCTGCATATCGGCCACGGCAGGTGGGGCGCCCTGGGGGATTCCCTGGCAAATATCTACACTGCCAGCGGATACCAGGTCTCCAGGGAGTATTATGTGAATGACTTTGGCACTCAGGCGGCTGCATTTGCCCGGTGTGCCGGGGCTCTGTACCTTGATAAAAATGGTATTGAAGCAGATTATCCCGGTGACGGATATCCCCGGGAAGTGGTATCCATAGCCGTGGAAAAGCTCATAGCCGGCTATGGGAAAAGTTTTACCGGCGGGGACAGCGGCATCAGTGATCCCGATGCTTTCAAAAAGGCTGTTATTGCCATAATGGTGGAATATATAGAAGAGACCCTGGACATGATGGGAGCAGGTTTTGACAGCTGGTTTTATGAAAGCAGCCTTTATGACGGCAATAATTTTGAAAAGACCATAAAGGACCTTAAGGACCGGGACCTGGCCTATGAAGATGAGAACGCCCTGTGGTTCCGTTCATCAAAATATGGCGATGAGAAGGACCGCGTGGTCATAAGGAGCGGAGGAGAGCCTACCTATTTTGCTTCCGATATAATGTACCTGGAGAGCAAGGCAGACAGGGGATTTGACCGCATGATCTATATACTGGGCGCAGACCATCACGGATATGTGGAAAGGCTTAAGGCAGTGGGTAAGGCTCTGGGTCTTGAAGAAGACAGGCTTCATATAATAATCGGACAGCTGGTAAACATAGTCAAGGACGGAAAAACCGTAAAGATGTCCAGAAGGAAGGGCAAACTCTACACCCTGCGCGACCTTATAGAAGAAGTCGGGAGTGATGCGGTGAGGTATTTCTTTACCAGTGTATCCTGCGACACCCCCCTGGATTTTGATATAGAACTGGCAAAGCAGCAGTCCAATAAGAATCCTGTCTATTATATCCAGTATGCACATGCCAGGATTGAGAGCATATATAAAAAGATAGAAAAAGATTGCCCAGGAGACCCCTGTGCGGCAGGACTATCGCTGGATAAAATAGACATTGAAGATATAAGGCTGGATTCGGAAAGTGAAAAGCAGCTGGCTATGACCCTGCTTCTTTTTCCCGATACTGTATACGGAAGCTGTGTAAATGATGCCCCCCATATCATATCCCAGTACCTGACCAGGCTGGCGGCCGAATTCCACCATTTTTATAACAAACACCGCATAATACTGGAAAGCAAAGGACAGGCATCGGTAGACAGGTCCAGGCTGTGCCTGGTTATGCTGGTGCAGGTGGTTTTGCAGAATGCGCTTAATCTGTTAAATATCTCTGCCCCGGAAAAGATGTAGGCCGGGGCATGGCCAATATATAATAAATATGCCGGGAGAATCATTATGAGAAATGGGGATATAAAAAAAGTAAATATCGGTATGATGGGTTTTGGGTATATTGCCCGGGGGGTATTCCAGCTTATCCGGGAACAGAAAGAATATATAGCCCGTAAGACTGGAAAAGAGCTTGAAATAATAAGGATAGCCGAAAAGGACCCGGCAAAGCTGAGGTCAGTGCCGGAGCCTGACCTGGAGGGGATAGCCGTATCTTCCCATGCAGAAGATGTATACAAAGACCCGGAGGTGGATATAGCCCTGGAGCTTATAGGAGGCATAGAACCAGCCTTTGGATTTGTAAAGGCAGCACTTGAAGCAAAGAAATATGTGGTCACAGCCAATAAGGACATGATGGCCAACCGGGGAGCTGAGCTATACCGGGCAGCTGAAGAAAATGACGTGGATATACTGTTTGAGGCAAGCGTCCTGGGAGGCATACCAATAATTGGGCCCCTCAAATCGACCCTGGCCGCAGACAGGATCTATAAGATAGCCGGCATAGTAAACGGCACCACCAACTATATTCTTACCAGGATGGAAAAAGAG
>CAYPXQ010000143.1:0-10606 GCA_964414685.1 uncultured Actinomycetota bacterium | reverse complement strand
CATCAAATCCGAAGTAGCCCGGGAAGTTGAGGAAATAGTAAGCCTCAAAGGGGTGCGCCCCGGCCTTACAGTGATCCTGGTGGGCCAGGACCCGGCATCTAAAGTCTATGTGCGCAACAAGCAGATGGGATGCGATGAGGTAGGCATAAAGTCAGAAGCTATTAAGATGCCTGACTCCATATCCACAGAAGACCTTCTCAAGGAAATAGACAGGCTCAACTATGACGGCAATGTCCATGGAATACTGGTTCAGCTCCCGCTTCCGGGACAGGTAGACAAGAACAGGGTCCTGGAATCGATTTTCCCGGAAAAGGATGTCGACGGTTTCCATCCTACCAATATGGGCCGGCTGGTGGCACAGGAAGACTGCCTTCTGCCCGCCACTCCTTCTGGCATGATAGAGATGCTTAAGAGGAAAAATATAGAGATCAAGGGAAAAGAAGTGACTATTGTGGGAAGGAGCGTGATAGTGGGTAAGCCCATAGCGCTTCTCCTGATAAACGAATCTGCCACTGTTACCATATGCCATACCAGGACAAGAGACATGGCCGCCCATACCAGGAATGCTGAGATACTCATAGTGTCAGCCGGCAGGCCTAACCTCATAGGAGGGGACATGGTATCCGAAGGGGCGGTAGTCCTGGATGTAGGCATCAACAGGATAACCAGGGAAGATGCCGATGACAGGCTGCTTGAATGGAGGAAGGAAGATTTTGATAAAAAAGGTTCTACCCTTATAGGGGATGTGGATTTTCTGGAAGTGGAGCCCAAAGCAAGCTACATAACCCCGGTTCCCGGGGGTGTGGGGCCCATGACCATAGCTATGCTGCTTAAAAACACCCTTAAGGCTGCCAGGATGCAATTGGGAGTTAATATATGATATTATATCTGGTAGGATCTTTTCAGCCCTGATTATGTGATATTGGAAGGCAACCATGTATTATGCACGCGTGATAGGAAATATAGTATCTACCATAAAGTATAAGGGACTTGCCGGAAAAAAGATCCAGGTGATCCAGCCGGTGGATATAGATACCGGAAAGGATGCCGGCAGTTTCCTGGTGGCCCTGGATGCCACTTCGTCAGGCATAGGAGAGATGGTGGGATATGAGGACGGAGCCGAAGCCACATGGGCTTTTGAGGGGTCAGATACTCCTACAGATGCCACTATTGTGGCTATAATCGATAAGATAAATGTCACTTGAATTTTTTTAAGAAGGATGAGATATGGTACTTGGCCAGGTAGTGGGTAATGTAGTAGCTACTCAGAAGGATGAGAAACTTAAGGGCAAGAAACTGCTTATAGTAAAGGCCATAGACCTTGAGGGCAGGCTGCTGGACCCGTTCGTGGTTGCAGTAGATATAGTGGGGGTAGGGATCGGTGAGAAGGTGCTGGTGGTAAACGGCAGTTCTGCCAGGCAGACAGACGAGACCAGGGACAGGAGCATCGATTCAGTCATAGTGGCGAAGGTGGATAGTATTCAGGTGGAAGAATAGATCCTATCTCAAATATATATAGAACTGCCCCGCATCTATTACCACCATCACCTGTATTACCAGTATCAGGGTAAATAGCACATACATCATTATCCTGGGAAACAGCCTCATGCGGATCCTTCTGTCCCCATTCCTTATAACAGACCTTATCCGGTTTCCCAGCCTGAAATGGGCAAAGAAGCGGCCGGCGGTATTGACAAAACCGGATACTGCTCCGGGCAGAGGTGCAGTATCGCCTATCTCACCCAGCTTCCTTACTGCATTAAGGATGTTTTTTGCCAGTTCACGGGCCGGCCTGGAGGAATGCGACACCATCAGCTTATCGCTTCCGCTGTCCTGTTCCGCCCTTATAAGGTAATATGCCATATAGGCAAATGGATTAAAGAACATAAAATCCCTCATCACCATGGCTATCCAGCCAATAAGATTATCCTTCCTCTTTATATGGGAAAGCTCGTGATGGAGGATCACTTCTTTTTCCTCATGCTCCAGCACCTCCAGGATATTGGGATAGATAACTATGGTGCAGTATCTTATACCCACTACAAAGGGGGAACAATAACGCCGGTGGGTTAGTGAGACATCTGGCGGCCTTATGGAAAGCTTCCGGGAGAAACTGTCTATTATCCTGTAGACAAGCGGGATCTCTTTTCTTGTCATCCTGTCTTCATATGCAAGTTTTTTGTAAAGCAGGTAAAGGTTAAACCACCTGATTATAAGTATGAGTAATATAGAAAAGCCAATGATCATTATATAAAGGTAATCGATATCGGTCACAAATATGTCCGGGCCTTCTTCATATCTGCTGAAAAAGGTAAACAGGTTACTGGGATCTGGCAGCCTTATACCTGAGTTAATAACCTTATCTGTTGAAAACCCGGGATGGGGATTTATACTTTCCGCTACCACCAGGAAAGGCTTTATAAGGGGAAGGAAGAAAAATAATATCCTTATGCCGGAGTCCTTTATGCGGAAAATAAAAAGAATAGCCAGGACTAAAATGAGGGTAATAAAACTGTTATATACAAGAGGTAGGATATAGTCTATTAGTATTGCCAGCAAATGAAAAACCTCTTCCAGGTCCGGTTATAATTGAGGCTATTCTATAATATATATAACAAATATTGAATTTTTTTATCAAGCTTAACCCTAAATGCATTTTCCGGGATCATGGTTACTGCCCGGGTGGAATAGACAGACCTTTTTATGATCTGTCTATTTCTTCCATCAATTTTTCAATACCGCTTCTGGTAAGGTTCTTGGAATCTGAGAGAAACCTGGACACCATTCCGCTGGTACTGTTCTCGAGAAGTTTTTCCGATACCGATTTAATAATGCTTTTAGAAAGCTGTTTATTATCCACTGCTGCTGAATATATATAAGTCTTGGCTGTCTTATCCTGTTTTAAGAGTTTTTTCTCAGCCAGTGTAGTCATGGTAGACATAACGGTAGTATAAGGGATAAAATCATGCTCCTTTTTCGCTATTTCCTGTTTAAGCATGGTCTCATGAACTTCCCTTACAGTAACCTTCTTCCTGTCCCAGACTATCTTCATTATTTCAGCCTCAAGATTGCTTATGCTGTTAAGCCCGTTTATGCCTATCTCCTCAGACTTCTTCTTTCCTGGTACTTTTGCCATATTTATCACCTGCCTTTTATCAATTATCCTAAGGTATCAATTATAATCCGAGATACTCTATACTATTAATATGTAAAAATCAAATCGACCCTCTGTTGATATTGTATAACAATATTTTAAAATAATAAAATAGACCAGAGGCTAAAAGCACATTAATATTACAGATTCATATATATAGTTTATATTAATATATTAACACAGAAACCGGATAAATAAAATAGGGTTTCGCTTTGAGCCCGGGTCCTGGCAATAGGGGTATCTATTATATTTTTCCGGCTCCGGCAGGTAAAAAAACTGGAAATACCGGCGGAGATAATTATTTGACAAATAACAAGATTTAACATAAACTAATAACAACTAACAAAATACAACATTTTGTACTTATGCTTTCTGCAGAGCGAAAATTAAAGATCGCAGAGATAATAGATAGAAACGGAGGCATCAGGACTTCCGAACTTTCAGACCTTTTCCATGTATCCGAGATGACGGTGCTGCGGGACCTTGCCACCCTGGAAAAGCAGGGAATACTTACCAGGGTATACGGAGGCGCAGTCTCCTCAAAGAACCTTTCCGGGGAGACTCCCAATGTGGTAAGGGAGAAGATAAGGATAACCGAGAAGAACAAGATAGCTTCCATGGCAGCGCAGCTTATCCAGGAAGGTGACAATATTTTTCTGGACGGCTCCACTACCACACATGCGCTGGCAAAAAGACTGGGTTCTTTCAGTGGTCTGAGGGTGATATCTATCGGGCTTGACATATTGAATGAACTGGGCGGGATAAACGGGATCGAGGTAATAAGTCCCGGAGGCGTGCTGGACAGGGTGACCATGAATTTTCTGGGAAGGCATACTGAAAATTTTTTAAGGGAACTTAATTCTGATAAAGCATTCATATCCACTTCCTCTATCTCTATAAGGGCGGGACTTACCGAACCAAATCCCCAGCAGGCCTTTGTCAAGAAGATAATGCTTAATAACTCGCAGCAGAAGATCCTGCTCATAGACAGCAGCAAATTCGATGAAGTGGCCCTGAACCGCATATGCGACCTGGAAGAGCTGGATGTGGTGATCACCGATAACAGGCCGGATGACATCTATTTCCGTTTTTTTAAGGAAAATGATATAAAACTATTATATTGACGGACTGGGATGATGAGGATTGCAAAAGTAATAGGAAATGCAGTTTCCGTTTCAAAGCATGAAAGGCTGGAAGGGGTCAAGCTGCTTATCATAAGGCCCATAGATCCTGAAGGGAAAAAATTATCAAAACCCATAATAGTGGCCGACTATCTGAACACAGCATCGGGAAGCCTGGTATTCTGGATAGAGGACGGGACCACCATATGCAAATGGATGGGAGTAAAAAGCATACCTTTAAGGGGAGCCATAACCGGGCAGATAGACAGTATAGACCTCAAACATAAGGTGATCAAGGGCTGATATAATGAAACTGGTAAAAGTATTAGGAAGCGTGACCTCCACCATCAAAGACGAGACGCTTAAGGGGTTTAAGCTGATGATGGTAAGCACAGTGGGGACCGAGGGCAAAGAGACAGGAGATTATTTCGTGGCCGCCGATACTGTGGGTGTGGGGGAAGGCGAGCTGGCCCTCATAGTCACTGGAAGCACCGCCAAGCAGACTCAGGCTACAAAAGGAAAGAATATTGACGCCGCCATAGTGGCAAAAGTAGATAAGGTAAACCTGGAGAGATAATGGCAGCAAAAGAATTAGACATGATAAGAGATGCCGGGGTAGTGGGCGCAGGGGGCGCCGGTTTTCCCACCCATGTAAAGCTGGACTCCAGCATAGATACCCTTATCATAAACGGAGCCGAGTGCGAGCCCCTGATAAACGTAGACAAGCAGCTCCTGGAGCATAGATTTGACCGCGTGTATAAGGGAATTAAGACAGCCGCGGCTCTGGTCGGAGCCGGAAGGACAGTCCTGGCGGTTAAGGAAAAGAATAAAAAAGCCATAGAGGCTGTTGAGTCATTTAATGCTGGCGGACCTGATTTTGAGATTTACAGGCTGGATGATTTCTATCCTGCCGGCGATGAGCAGGTCCTGGTAAATGAAGTAACGGGAAATATAGTCCCCGAAGGAGGGATACCCATCCAGGTGGGAGCAGTAGTCATAAATGTGGAGACACTTCTCAATGTAGCAGGCGCAGTCGAGGGTAGCAAAGTGACCCATAAATATGTCACTGTAAACGGGGAAGTCAATGATCCCATGACCCTTATGGTACCGGTAGGGACACCTGTGAAGCTTCTCCTTGATCACTGCGGCGGCCTCAAGTCGCAGGATGCGGTAGTGGTGGACGGGGGTCCCATGATGGGAAAACTTATAGAACCGGAAAGCTATGCCGTTAAAAAGACCACCAAATCCATCATAGCATTTACCGAAGACAGTATAATGGCCGAAAACCTTAAAAGACAGGTCAGTTCCGACATGAAGAGGGCCCAGGCCATATGCCTTTCCTGCAGGATGTGCACCGACCTTTGCCCCAGGTACCTCCTGGGACATGACCTTTTTCCGGATGAGCTTATGAAGCGTCTTTATAAAGGCAAACTGACCGATGAGGAGATAAAGGATTTTGACTATGCCTGGCTCTGCTGTGACTGCGGTCTATGCGAACTTTATGCCTGCGTGGTAGACCTTTCCGGAAGGTCAGTTTTTAATTACCTTAAAGGCGAACTTGCCAGGCTGGGTATAAAGAACCCCCATAAACGGACCGACCTGAAGGTAAATGAGTTCAGAGAGTTCAGGAAGGTCCCGGTCTCCAGGCTCAGGCAAAGGCTGGAGATAGATAAGTATGACAGCCCCACTCCGCTGGCTTCATTTGATATTGAGGTGGATATGGTCAAACTTTATCTTACCCAGCATATAGGAGCTCCGTCTGTACCGGTGGTAAATGAAGGCGATATGGTTCAAAAAGGTGATATAATCGCAGACATACCGGAAGGCGGGCTGGGGTCAAAGATCCACAGCTCCATAGACGGTAGAATTGCAAAGATAAAGACAGACCAGGTAGTGATAGAGAAATAGGTATATAAGTTGGAAAATAGAAAGAAGACAAATATACTAATAGCCGAGTTTAAAAGCGTGGCCCGGGGCGTCAAGGTAACAGACAGCATGGCCAAGTCTGCCAGGATAAATATACTGCAGGCAAGCACATTGTGCCCGGGAAAATACCTGACCATTGCTGAAGGCGGGATAAGCGCCCTGGCAAGTGCCGAAAAAATTGCCGGGGATGAAGGGGGAAGACACCTTTTTTCCAGCTTTCTGGTAAGCGGCATAGATGAAAAGATAACCGGCGCTATCGGAGGCAGGCTGGCAGGCCCGGACAGCGGCGCCCTGGGTATAATAGAAGGACCCCAGATGGCAGACCTGGTAAACTCTTCCGACATCGCAGTCGACAGCGCCCCGGTGGAGTTTATAGAATACAGGCTGGCCAGGGGCTGCGGCGTAAACAGCTTCTATATAATGACCGGAGCCCTTTCGGCTCTGGAGGAGGCAGTAAACAATGCCGTCCGGTACCTGAAAGGCAGGGGATCCCTCCTGGCATACAGGGTCATACCGGGGCCTGACAGGCAGGTGCTGAGATGGATGAAGAGCTCTCTCTGCAGCTGCTGATATATAAAAACAGGATTTAAAGGGAAATTATGGAATCTTACAGGACAGAAAGCCAGTACAGGAGTGATATAATAGAGATATGCAAAAGAGTGCATGCCAATGGCTGGGTGGCGTCCAATGACGGCAATATATCCATAAAGATAAGCCCCAATGAAGTCATATGCACCCCTACCGGCATGAGCAAGGGATACCTGACGCCGGACCAGCTGGTCAAGGTGGATATGGAAGGCAATAAGCTGGAAGGAGAACTGGAAGCTTCCTCGGAGGTTAAGATACATCTCGATGTCTACAGGAATAAGAAGGGCATAAACTCGGCAGTACATGCACACCCTCCCTATTCCACTGCCTATGCCGTAGCCGGAATGCCTCTGGACCAGTGCGTGATACCGGAGATAATAGTCTCGCTCGGCTCCATACCCCTTACCGAATACGGGACTCCCTCTACCCATGAGATACCCGATAATATAAGGAAATACCTTCAGGACCATAATGCATTCCTGCTGGAAAACCACGGTGCATTCGCCATAGGTGCGGATGTGTACCAGGCATATTACAGGATGGAGAGCATGGAACTGTTTGCCAAGATAAGCCTCCTGGCGAAAATGCTGGGAAATGTCAAGAATATAAGCGAGGAAAATGTAAGGAAGATAATGGACCTCCGGTCCAATTTCGTAAAGGATGATAATGGCTATGCCGGCTGCAGGATAGGCGACAGGTTTATAACCGCAACCGATGATATTGCGGCTGCAGCAGGGAACAACGGGGGCGGAAATAATGCCATCAGCGGGGACGAGGAAACGATCACCCTCAAGAAAAGCGAGCTTGTGGAGATAGTCAAGAAGATAGTGGAAAACATTGTCAACAAGAGATGAACAGGTAAATAGGGGCATCCTTTCTGCTATTGGGTGTCTTTATTGATAAAGCAAAAAGCAAAAAGAGAAAAAGGAGAAAAAAATGGCAGGAGAAGCAATAGGTTTAATAGAGACCAGGGGACTGGTAGGCAGCGTAGAAGCAGCTGACGCCATGGTAAAGGCTGCAAATGTCAAGCTTGTAGGAGAGGAAAGGATAGGCGGAGGACTGGTAACAGTCATAGTAAAAGGCGATGTAGGCGCAGTAAAGGCTGCAGTAGATGCAGGCGCAGCAGCAGCAAAGAGAGTTGGGGAACTTATTTCGGTACATGTTATCCCAAGGCCGCATTCTGACCTGGATTCTATCTTACCAAAAGAATAAAAGAGAAAGGTATTTTAAGTGGATACCGAAAGATTAGTAAGGGACATCGTGGCTAATGTGATGTCCAGGATAGGACCCGGCGCTTCCGGAACGGCCGAAGCATCGCCGGCTGCAGCCGGCAGCCAGGGAGGGCCCAGGAAAGTAGTATGCGGTGTCTCGGTCAGGCATTTACACCTTTCCCGGGAGCATGTGGACGTACTTTTCGGGAAGGGTTATGAGATGCAGGTATTAAAGGAACTATACCAGCCCGGAACCTATGCCTATAAGGAGACTGTCACCGTAGTGGGGCCCAGGCTCAATGCCATCCAGAATGTCAGGGTTTTGGGGCCCCTGAGGGACAAGACACAGGTAGAACTGGCAAAGACTGACTGCATCACATTAGGTGTAGATGCGCCGGTCAAGCCTTCAGGACAGCTTGAAGGCACCGCCTCTGCCGTAGTAATAGGACCCATGGGCGCAGTGTACCTCAAGGACGGGGTCATAAGGGCCAACCGCCACCTGCACCTGTCTTCGGATGATGCTTCCTATTTCGGATTGAAGGATAATGACCTGGTAGATGTCAGGATCTCTGGCCCCAAAGGCCTTACCTTTAATAATGTGCAGGTCAGGGTATCTCCCCATTTCAAGTCTGAGATGCATGTAGATACCGATGACGGCAATGCGGCAGATATTGTGAACGGGACCATGGCCGAGATTGTAGATGCATCATGCGTTTCCCCCATATCACTGCAGATGGCAAATGGGAAAGAAAGGCCGCCTGAGATACCGGACAGGAGCTTTACAGGCGAGATAACCGACAGCAATATCCTTAAAAGCATGAACCAGGTAGTGGAGATCCCCCGAGCTGTGACCGCAGAAGAAAGTGATAATACTGCCCCAGAGGGGAAAAAGACAGTGATAACCACGGCAGACCTGGATGATTATGCATCAAAGGGCATTGAAGTGACAAAAGATGTCATCCTGAGCCCGCTGGCAAGGGATGAAGCCCAAAAAAGAGGAATCAAGATCAGCTACAGACAATAGAGGAGGTAAAATGTGGCTATAGACGAGAAACAGATAGAAGAGATAGTAAGAGGTGTGGTAGATAATCTTATGACTACCTCCGGCACCTCTGCATTTAAGACAGCCTCCGGCGCCTCTTCAGTTAATGGTATATTCGGAAAGATAAGCGACGCTATCGATGCTGCCAGAGAAGCCCAGCCAAAGCTGGTTTCTCTGGGCAGGGAGAAAAGATACAGGATAATAGCAAATATCAGGAAGAGATGCCTGGAAAACTCAGAAAAGTTTGCCAGGATGACGGTTGACGAGACCGGGATAGGAAGATATGAAGACAAGGTGGTAAAGAACCAGGTAGCGGTAAATTTTTCCCCCGGCCCTGAGGACCTTGACATAAAGACTTTTTCCGATGAGACCAGCACCATTACTATAGACAGGTCTCCCTATGGACTCATAGCAGCCATAACCCCCATGACCAATCCTACTCCCGGCATCATAAATAATGCCATTATAATGATATCAGCAGGTAACAGCATAGTGTTTTTACCCCATCCGCAGGCGAACAAATGCAGCCTGGAAGCCATCAAGGTGATCCATGCTGCCATTGTGGAGGCAGGAGGACCGGCAAACCTGGTGGCTGCTGCCGCCGAATCCAGGGTAGAGAATGTGTCTTCTGCCTTTAAAAGCGAAAAGGTCGATATGATAGCAGCTACCGGCGGACCGGGCATTGTAAGGCTTTCCATGAAAAGCGGAAAGAAAGTCATAGGTGCAGGTCCCGGCAATCCCCCGGTTATCGTGGACGAGACAGCTGATATCGGGAGAGCTGCAGTAGAGATAATAAATGGCGCCAGCTTCGACAATAATATACTGTGCAATGAGGAGAAGGTATGCATATGCATAAGGAGTGTGTCTGATAAACTGCTATCAGCATTTTCTGCCAATAATGCCATGGTGCTTTCCCGGGAACAGGCCCAGAAGGTAGCGGGCCTGGTAGTAAAAGACGGGGAGATCAACAAGGATTATATTGGAAAAGATGCGGCAAAGATACTTAAGGATGCAGGCATAGAATGCAGTCCCTCGGTCAGGCTGGCGGTTTTCGTGGCCGATTCCGAGGATCATCCTTTAATCCAGCATGAACAGCTCATGCCGGTGCTTCCCATATTCCTGGTAGACAGCTTTGAGGAGGCCATGGCCGCAGCAGTGAGATGCGAGCACGGTTTTGGACATACAGCTATGATACATTCCAAAGACATAGACAGGATAACCAGGTTCGGCCAGGTCATCGGTACTACCAACTTCATAGTCAATGCCAGGAGCCAGGCCATGGCTGCCAGCAATGAAAAGGGCGGAACCGCCTGGACTATAGCCGGGGCAACAGGCGAGGGAAACACTACTCCCAGGTCTTATACCAGGCAGAGGGTGATATATGTGTCAGGTGCCATGAATTTTGTAAAATAAGATATAAAATGATAATACCGGGAGGAAGATGCAGATGAGTGGTGAAGCATTGGGACTTATAGAGACCAGGGGTTATGTGGCGGCCCTGGAGGCTGCAGATGCCATGGTAAAGGCTGCCAATGTCAGGCTTACTTCCAAAAACTATGCCGGA
>CAYPXQ010000142.1:0-3042 GCA_964414685.1 uncultured Actinomycetota bacterium | reverse complement strand
CCGTCAAGGGCATTTACGGGACCATTTCCCTCTGCCGTAGCTATTATCCTCTGTCCGCCTATATATATCTTTACCGTGGCTTCAGACAGCATGCTGCCGTCTTTGGTCTTTTCATTTAAGACCCTGAAGCTCTCCAGGGTAAAGAACTGCTTTTTCTTGCCCCCTGCTTCCCTTACCAGCAGCTCGAAGCTTCCGTCAGCAGCTTCAAACTGGTAGCCTTTATGCTCCAAGTTCTGTATGGTATCCAGGATTGTGCCCACCGTCTCGCTGTCCTGCCCCAGGTCTATCCCCAGTTCCCTGGCCTTAAGTATTATGGACTTTTTCCCGGAAAGTTCTGATATAAGTATCTTCCTGGTATTTCCCACCAGGTCCGGTTTTATATGTTCAAATGCTTCCGGCAGCTTGCTGACGCCGCTGGCGTGCATGCCTCCCTTGTGGGCAAATGCATTATGTCCCACAAAAGGCTGGTGATTATTTGCTATCTGGTTCGCCGTCTCGCTGACAAAACGGGAAAGGCTGGTAATATGTTTGAGGTTTCCACTGCCCAGGCAGTTTTTTCCCAGCTTTATCTCCAGGCTGGGTATTATGGTGCAAAGGTCGGCATTTCCGCATCTTTCCCCGTAACCATTAATAGTGCCCTGGACCATAAGGGCGCCTTTTTCTACCGATATTATGCTGATGGCATCAGCGCAGCCGGTGTCATTATGATAATGTACACCCACGGGAAGATCTACGGCCCTGGTGACTTTTTCCACGATCTCTCCTGCCCTTACCGGAAGCACGCCCCCGTTGGTGTCGCATATGCATATAAAATCAGCCCCGGCATCTGCTGCCGTTTCCAGCGTCTTTAAGGCATATTTTTCATCTTCCTCAAAACCATCAAAGAAGTGCTCGGCATCAAAATGGACTTCTTCAAAATGCTGCTTAAGGTATTTGATGGTATCAGATATCATGGAAAGGTTATTTTCCAGGGTAGTCTCTATCACCTTTTCAACCTGCATAACTGATGATTTACCTACCACGCAGACACCGTCAGCTCCGGATTCGACCAGCGCTTTAAGGTTGCGGTCATCCTCTGCATCATTGTCCTTATATCTGGTCATACCGAATGCTATTATCCTGGAATGGCTGCACTTTACCTGGCGCAGCTGCTGGAAAAGCTGCATCTCCTTGGGATTGGAGGCAGGAAAACCTACCTCGATATAGTCAATGCCTATGCTGTCAAAACGCTCCACCAGTTCCAGCTTGTCCTTTACTGAAAATGATATATCGGCGCGCTGTATCCCGTCCCTTAAAGTGGTATCATAAATATATATCTTGTTGTCCATGTCTTCCTTTTTATTTTTTGCCGGCAAGCTGTTTTTTTGTATACTCTATATATCCCCCGCAGGCTATTACTTCCTGTATAAAATCCGGCAGGGGCGGCATCTCATAAGTGATGCCGGATTTTATATTCTTTATAACTCCGCGGTCAAGATCTATTTCCAGCTCATCGCCATCCTGTATATTCTCTGCCGCCCTCGTTACCAGCACCGGAAGGCCTATGTTTATGGCATTACGGTAAAATATCCTGGCAAAAGACGGGGCTATTACAGCCTGTATGCCGCTGGCCTTTATAGAAAGGGGCGCATGCTCCCTGGAGGAGCCGCAGCCAAAATTCTCCCCGCCCACTATTATTTTGCATTCCTGTACCTTCCGGGGAAAATCTGAATCCAGGTCTTCAAAGCAGTGGGAGGCCAGCTCCGCCTCATCAGTGGTATTCAGGTACCTGGCAGGTATTATAACGTCCGTATCCACATTATCCCCGTATTTTATGGCTTTCTGCCTTATCTTCATGATATTACCTCCCCGGGTACTGATATTTTTCCTGTAACAGCAGAGGCAGCTGCAACTGCAGGTCCGGCCAGATAAACTTCGCTTTTAGGGTGTCCCATCCTGCCTACGAAGTTACGGTTGGTGGTGGCAACCGCCCTCTCTCCTTCTGCCAGTATCCCCATATGCCCTCCCAGGCAGGGTCCGCAGGTAGGCGTAGATACCACACAGCCGGATTCTATAAAGATCTCTATAAGGCCTTCTTTTAAAGCATCCAGATATATCTTCTGGGTGGCAGGGATTATTATGGTCCTGATGCGCCTGTCTGTCTTTCTGCCTTTCAGTATTTCTGCTGCCATCCTCAGGTCTTCCATCCTGCCGTTGGTGCATGACCCTATGACTACCTGATCTATTGCCACATCTCCTGCATCGGCCGCTTCTCTGGTATTTTCCGGAAGGTGGGGATAGGCAACCTGGAGTCCCATACCGGAACAGTCTATCTCATATACTTTCTCGAATAAGGCATCCTGGTCACTTTCATATACTGTATAGCCGGTCTTGCCTTTTGACTCTACATAATCTATGGTCTTATCATCCACACCAAAAAGCCCGAACTTCCCCCCTGCCTCTATGGCCATATTGGCCATGGCGAACCTGGAATCCATGGAAAGCCCGTCTATTACCGGACCTGCAAACTCCATGGCCTTGTAACGGGCTCCATCCACGCCTATCATGCCAATAGTATATAGTATGAGGTCCTTACCGGTTATCCACCTGTCCAGCTTGCCCTTATATATGAATTTAAGGGTCGGGGGGACCATAAACCAGAGCTTTCCTGTGGCCATGGCCACAGCTACATCAGTACTGCCCACGCCGGTAGCAGCGGCGCCCAGGGCTCCATAAGTGCATGTATGCGAGTCAGCTCCCACAACAAGGTCTCCCGGAAGCACCAGGCCCTTTTCGGGCAGAAGGGCATGTTCGATCCCCATCTGGCCTATCTCAAAATAGTTTTCTATCTCCTGCTGGCCGGCAAATTCCCTCATCACCTTGCACTGGGCTGCTGATCTTATATCCTTGTTGGGGGTGAAATGGTCCGGCACCATCACCACTTTCTTTGCATCAAATACCTTTTCCGCCCCTATTTTCCTGAACTCTTCTATGGCCAGGGGCATGGTTATATCATTGCCCAGCACCAGGTCCACCGAAGCATTTACTATCTCTCCATGCACC
>CAYPXQ010000141.1:0-4271 GCA_964414685.1 uncultured Actinomycetota bacterium | reverse complement strand
ATTCCTCAAAGTAGTATCTATGATATTGATCTTCCTGTCTTTTTTTTGCCTGGCCATTATTTATCCTTCCCCTTCCCTGCTTTTTCTTTTTTGGAGCTGTCCATATATTCCTTGTAAGTATCCAGTATCTCGCTGTCGAATAAGGACCTTTTGGACGATACCGTCTTCTTCCTTATTATCTCTGCCAGCTCCCCTGCATGCTTTTCGTCGATCTCCTTGCCCAGCGTCCTTAGCTTCTGGGTGATGGACTGTATGCCTGAATATTTGCCTGGTACATACTGCCTCTCCAGACCTACGTCTGTTTCCTTGAAAAGTTCATATGTGGCAGGATCGGCCAGTATGCCTTTTACCTTATTCTCATCTTCATATACAAAAAGCTTGCCGCCTACTATCGGTTTCCATGTCGGCAGTACCCGGTTGGAAGCCCTGGCCACATATTCCGAAAGATTCCTGAAGAAGCCGGTATTTATCCCCAGGTCTACACCCTCGACAAATTTTAATGCCATTACCAGCTCCTCGAAGGCTGCATTGCCGGCTCTCTCGCCCAGACCATTTATGGTGGTATTAACATATGTCGCGCCTGCCTTTATTCCAGCAATGGCATTGGCTATAGCCATGCCGAAATCATTATGGGTGTGCATCTCCATATCTATGCCGATAATATCTATTATATTCTTGACCCTGAAAAATGTCTCAAAAGGATCCAGTATTCCCAGTGTATCGCAGTAACGCAGCCGGTCAGCTCCGGCATCGCGCGCAGTCCTGGCAAACTGGAGCAAAAACTCCATATCAGACCTGGAAGCATCTTCGGCATTTACAGACACATAAAGATTATGGCTCTTGGCAAAATCCACGCCGGACTTCATTGTCTCCAGCACCCATTCCCGGCTCTTTCTCAACTTATGCTCAATATGTATGTCTGATGAAGATATGGAAAGGGCCACCGCGTCTACCCCGCATTCTATGGAAGCCTGTACATCCGTCTTAACCGGCCTGTTCCATGCCAGCACGCTGCAGTTAAGGTCAAGCGAGGCGATCTTCTTTATGGCCTCCTTTTCATCTCCGCCCATTGCCGGTATGCCTGCTTCTATCTGGTGTACGCCCACCTTATCCAGCATCTTGGCGATATGGATCTTTTCATCATTGGCAAATACCACGCCGGCAGTCTGTTCACCGTCCCTGAGTGTGGTGTCATCTATCTTTATATCCTTGGGATCGATAGCAATACCTGCTTTTTGAGAAAAATCTGTTAAAAGGTTCAGTTCCCTCATAATATAGACTCCTTATTTTAAAAATTTTTTCTTAAGTACTTAAAAAAACTAAAAATTATGGTAATTATCCTATTTTTTTAAAATACAGGGATATTATATCACTAATTTTCTATTTTTTATCAAAATTTAATGTTTTTTTAAAATCAGGGGCCATACTAGAACCTATTGCAAAGGACCGGTCACAGTAAACTTGCCTGGTCCTTTTAAGGATGTATTAAAGGGGATATTATTATGGATGGCCATAGAAAAAGGCCTGGCCTTATTTCCTCCTGGCAAGGCTGGTAAGAAAACTTAGGCCCCCTATGACTATGATAGTTACCCTTATCCACAGCGGCTCGATAGTAAAATGATCATAAAATGACATGGACCCGATGATTATCAGTATGACACCGAAAAAAAGACAAAGGCCTCTGGGCATATCTTCTCCTCTCCGATTATCAAAAAAATACCAGATTATTTATACTATTTAAAACTTCTCCAGGTCAACCTTTTATAACTCCCAAAGGACGGAGCCTTGCTACTTTTTTTGATAGGCCGGCCCTGACCGCTATGTCTACCACCCTGTCTATGTCCTTATATGCCTGAGGCGCTTCCTCTGCCAGTCCCTGCATGCTGTCGGCAATGACTATTATATTCTCATTATTCTCCAGGTCTTTCTTGAGCTGGCTGCCGTCTATGGTCTTTTTGGCCCGGGAACGGCTCATCATCCTTCCGGCGCCATGGCAGGTGGAACCAAAGCTTTCTTCCATGGCAGTCTCCGTACCTGCCAGCAAATAGGAATAGGCGCCCATATTGCCCGGGATGATCACCGGCTGGCCTGCCTGCCTGTATTGGGGCGGCAGGCTGCTGCTGCCAGGGCCATAGGCCCTGGTGGCGCCCTTGCGGTGCAGGCATAGCTTCCTGCTGTCCCCATTGACTTTATGTGTTTCCCACCTGGCTATATTGTGGGAGATATCATACAGGGTATAAAGGCCCAGCTTCTCGGCTGACTGCCCCAGATACTTTTCCAGGGTATGCCTTACCCTGTGCGCCAGGCAGTGCCTGTTCGCCATAGCGAAATTGGCGGCACATGCCATAGCCCCGTAATATCTTTTACCTTCCGGTGAATCCAGGGGCGCGCCTGCCAGCTGCCTGTCCTTTACTTCTATGCCGTATCTTTCTGAAGCCCTCTGCATGACCTTTATATAGTCGCTGCAGACCTGGTGTCCCAGCCCCCTTGACCCTGAATGCACCATTATCAGCACCTGCTTTCTGAATAGCCCGAATGCGTCAGCTATCCCGGCATCATATACTTCCTCCACTGCCTGCACTTCCAGGAAATGATTCCCCGATCCCAGTGTTCCCAGCTGTCCCGACCCCCTCTGCTTTGCTGTCTGGCTGACATATTCCGGATCTGCATCATCCATGCTGCCGCCATCTTCTATGAATTCCTTATCTTCTTTAAAACCATAACCCATGCCCAGGGCCCGGTCTACACCGCCTGAGAGTATCCCATCCAGGTCTTTTCCGGAAAGGCGGATGCCGCCCCCTCTGCCAGTTCCCCTGGGTACAGCATAAGAGATAAGGGACATTATATCTCTTATGTCATCTTTTATATCATCAGCTTCAATATTGCTCCTTAAGACCCTGACCCCGCAGGATATATCAAATCCCACCCCTCCGGGAGAGACCATGCCCCCGTCTTCCGGATCGAATGCAGCCACTCCCCCGATGGGAAAGCCATAGCCAAAATGTATGTCAGGCATGGCATAGGAGGCCCTGACTATCCCGGGGAGCGCTGCCACATTTACCACCTGTCCTATGGTATTTTCATTCCTGGCATGTTCCAGGAGCTTCCGGTCAGAAAAGATAATACCCGGGACCCTCATTCCCAGGGTCCTGTCCATTTGCACTTCCCATTTGTAATCACTTATCTTCTGTATGGTATATTTTTCCCTGTCATACATCAAAGATCACGGTTCCTTCCCAGCTACGTCTTTCCTTATCGCGGCAAATACTTAAAAACTGGTATGTAGGAGCTTTTATTTCTTCCATTATATTATGCTTTTTTCTATCTATCCTGTCTCCATATAATACCGCTCTCAGCATATAGCTGTTTTTAGATTTTATCAGTTGCTTTACTAAGATCTGTGAAAAGAGCATAAAGTCTACTTCAAAATGATAAAGAAGTCTTTCCAGCCAGGCAATGAGAATATCCTCATAGCTTCTGCTCTCCCCTTTCAGTTCCAGTTCCAGACTTATTAATGGCTCTACCCTTTCCATGTCAGTTATCAGGGAGAACATGCCTTCTCCGGCATTCTGGAATAGTTCCTCAAGGCTGCGGCCCCGGAATCTCAGCCCCACGTCGGAAGGATGCTCTATCTCCTCATATCTTTTTACCCCTGCTGCCTTATATTTGTCTTCCATCCGGTCCTTCCCCTTAAAGACTGCCGCATCATCATACCTGCATTCCGTAATTTCATTGAATTTACTTTCTATTTTGTTAAAATGAAACAGATTTTATTTTATTATTTTTTTCAATAATAATACACCGGGTGCAGCTTATGCGCCGGTAGAGGAGCAATGATGGCAACTACAAAAAATGCAGCAAAAAAACCAGGACTGGAGAAAGCTCTCAAAAAGGGTGATTTTGTATACACCTGCGAGGTGGGCCCTCCCAAGGGAGCTGAGGATAAGGGAATAAGGGAAGAGGTGGAATACCTCAGGGAAGTGGCCAATGGCATAAATGTAACCGACCTCCAGAGCTCAGTCATGAGGCTGGGTTCGCTCACTACCTGTGTGATACTGAAGGAGATGGGCCTGGATCCCATACTTCAGGTAACCTGCAGGGACAGGAACAGGCTTTCCATCCAGTCGGAATTATTAAATGCGCATGTAATGGGAATAAGGAATGTCCTGGCTCTTACCGGCGACCATACCACCCTGGGAGACCATCCCCATGCACAGCCGGTATTTGATATAGACTCGGTCCAGCTTCTTTATACCATAAGAAGGCTGGAG
>CAYPXQ010000140.1:0-5898 GCA_964414685.1 uncultured Actinomycetota bacterium | reverse complement strand
GGACTTGAAAAGACGGACTGAGCTTTAAGCGAGGGAGTCTGCGGCTCTGCAGGGAGCCGAAGGCGAGACGAAAGACCAAATCCGCTCATCTCCCCTTCTCTTTTCTCATCAAGTAGTAGTCCCGGTTTTCCTTTATCATATTTATTATATCCAGGTCATAAGGGCATCTTTTAATACATTCGCCGCATTCGATACAGTCTTCCACTTTTTCCATAACGGCATCCCTTTCGGGATTCACTACCCTGTCATAATCAAATTGTTTAAAAAAAACTTTTATAAAGTTTATATTCGGTATATCTATATCCCGGCTGCAGGGCAGGCAGTATCCGCAGCCCCGGCAGAACCTGTCACCCAATTCCTGTTTTATCTCCTCTATCTTATTTTTATCATCTTCATCCAGGGGACCGTAAGTATTTATAAGCTCAAGGTTTTGCTTTAATTCCTTTTTATCCTGTATCCCTATTACGGGGATAATGCTTTCATACTGATTTATAAACCTCAGGCATATCCTTATATCCTCCAGCCTTCCGCCTCCCAGCGGTTTCATCCCCAGTATACCGATGTCCTTTTCCACCAGCTTCTTATAGTTTTTGTCTACAAATTCTGTGGACACAAAATTTACCGGGATCATTATCACCGAGAAATCAGCTACATCATAATATCTTTTTATTATGTCGGGATTATGGCTGGAAAAACCTATATGTCCTATCCTGCCCTTTTCTCTTTCCTCCAGGAGTACTTCGACCAGGCCGTTACCTGCTATCTCATCCAGTTTTTTATCCCTGGAGACACCATGGAACATGAATATATCTATATAGTCTGTACCAAGCCTTTTGAAGCTGGTCTCCATTTCCTTTTTTAGTCCCTGCTTATCGGTCTTCAGGGATTTGCTGCAGATCACAACCCTATCCCTTATACCCTTAAGGGCTTTTCCCAGTATCTCCTCACTGTTGGGATACATATGGGCAGTGTCTATTAGATTGATCCCTTCATCCACAGATGCCCTGATAAGGTCTACTGCATCCTTTTCCGGGACCCTGCAGATCTGGACAGCCCCGAATCCGAACTGCGATACCTTAAGACCGGTCTTCCCCAGTTTTTTGTACTTCATCATTTCTCCCTATCAAGGTATTTTTATAATAGTATACCTGTTCCGTGATACAGTTTACAGACTCCCGCCATATTTGACACCTGAGGCAGGAATCATTTTTCTATAGGCGCCAATCCGGGAAAAGCTTTTTCCATCGGAAAAGACATCTAGTAGTAATACCGGCAGGATCAGAAGGTGATGACCTTGCTTCCCTGTTTAAGATACTGCGTGAGCGGAAGCCCCATAGGCTTTACATCAAAACCCATATCGGCAAGTTTTTTGGATACCCTGTACATATCGGAACAGGTAATACATGCTTCCAGTTTTACTCCAGCATCTTTTATTTTCTCCAGGTAATCCTGGAGTTCCTGGTCTTCGGTTATGAGCTTTGAAGAAGGCCCCCATATTATAAGGGTGACTTCCTTCCACCAGTCATTAAGCCTGGAATTAAGGGTATACATAAATACCGTCTTCTCGGCAACCTCCCTGTCTCCACTGGTCCACACTACCACCAGGCTGTCTTTTTCCTGTCCTGACATCCTATCCTCCCTTTATATCTGCATTTCCATTATTTTATAATAATTCCTGGCCATTTATAATATCCTCAAAATCACTATATAATTACATAAAAAGTAAAAAATGATGAAGTCTGGGAGTATGAATAACAAAAGGGGTGTCGGAATACTGGCAAATCCTTTTTTACAGGTTTAACAGCTGAAAGAGGCTATTATTAAAACTTTAATTCATAGAATTCGTTTATAAATTAACAGGGTTAATAATATTACCTGAGATGCGTTTTGACAATTTATATTTTATTTATTATTGCAAGTTACTTTTAAGCAGTTTTTAAGCAGTATATAATAATATTAGGATAACGGTAAAATTACAGAGGAAGGCAGACATTTAGATGAAGATATTAATGGTATATCCGGATTATGAGAATACATTCTGGGGCTTTAAAAAGATTTTGAAGCTTCTGGGAAAGAAGGCATCTTTTCCGCCCCTGGGACTTCTCACTATCGGAGCCATGCTTCCGCCGCAATGGGAAAAGAAGCTGGTAGATATGAATACTGACAAGCTGAAGGAAAAAGATATCAGGTGGGCTGACTATGTATTTGTCAGCGCCATGATAGTCCAGAAGGAACAGGCCAGGAAGGTTATCGAGCTGGCTCAAAAAATGGGAAAGCCGGTAGTTGCCGGGGGGCCGCTCTTTACCACCGGATATGAGGACTTCCCCGAAGTCGACCACCTGGTACTGGGCGAAGTAGAGGATTATTTTTCCGAAGTCATAGAAGATATGGAAAATGGAAAGCTTAAGAAGATGTATAAAAACAGCTGCTTTCCTGATATATCCAGGTCGGTGAATCCTGACTGGAGCCTTATTAAACCTTCATATTATAATTCCATGTGCATCCAGTTTTCCAGGGGATGCCCATTTAACTGTGAGTTTTGTGACATAGTGCAGCTGAACGGCAGGATCCCCAGGCTAAAGTCTGTAGAACAGATACTGGAAGAGATGGAATCCCTTTACCAGGCCGGTTGGAGGGCAGGAGTGTTCTTTGTAGATGATAATTTTATAGGCAATAAGGGTGCTCTTAAGAAACACCATCTTCCAGCCATAATCAAATGGCAGAAGGAAAGGAATTATCCATTTTCTTTCAATACCCAGGTATCCATAAACCTTTCTGATGATAAGGAACTTATCGATCTCATGGCAAAGGCCGGTTTTACTGCTGTATTTGTGGGGATCGAGACACCTGATACCGACAGCCTTAAAGAATGCGGAAAGATGCAGAACAGGAACCGTGACCTGGTTGATTCGGTAAAGATCCTGCAAAACGGAGGCCTTGAAGTCCAGGGCGGATTCATCGTGGGTTTTGACAGCGACCAGCCTTCGATATTCCAGAGGCAGATCGATTTTATCCAGCAGAGCGGTATTGTCACTGCCATGGTGGGGATACTCACCGCGCTTCCCAAGACCAGGCTGTATCAGCGGTTAAAAGAGACCAACAGGCTGGTAAAGGATGCCAGCGGCAATAATGTCGAGGCTACTCTTAATTTCATACCCAAGATGGATAGGGAAATGCTTATAAAAGGGTACAAGAAAGTCCTGGCTACCATATATTCCCCCAGGGAATATTATGAAAGGGTAAAGATTCTTTTGATGGAATATAAACCGGTAAAGTTAAAAACTCCAAAGATCAGGTTCTACCATATAAGGGCTTTTATCAGTTCAATATGGTTACTGGGAATAAAAGAAAAAGGCAGGAGATATTTTTGGAAACTTCTGGCCTGGAGCCTTATAAAGAAACCTTCGATGTTTCCTTATGCTATAGGTTTTTCCCTTGTTGGAGTGCACTTCAGGTCACTGGCTGCATAGTAGGGTTAGGCGGAATTTTAAAAGTGCCTGGTATTATTTTTCCCGCAGCAATCCTTATTTGTGCTATAATAGTTATATAAATACAGCCCGTAGTAAGAAGAATCGCAGAAAACAATTTGCCTCTATGCAATACTCATAAAGCATATCTATATAGCTGTGGCGTAATGTTTTAATTGGATTGCTGGAGTAAGATGTACTTGAAAAGAAATTTGATCTCTTCTGACATTAAGAGAATAATCAGAGCCATACTAAAGATCCCCGCCAGACTGCTTTTTATTCACCCTGCCAGGTGGTAGCTTCATAGATGAAGTTCCTGACACCGGGGCGTCCCTAATCAGTAGTATCTGACTGGCCGGCATCCTGCAGGCCGTTGCCTGGTACTATGGTAATATACATCCCTACCCGTGAGATATAGTCCCTGTATGCGTTTCCATGCATACTGATAAGGAACTTTTCTTCCGCTAATGCCTGGAGATGAAGTATGAGTGCTATGACCGCCGTAAACATAAGGAATACAAGATTTGCACTAAGCAGAAAAACTGAAAAGAAATAAAGATCAAAGAACAAATAGATAGGATGCCTTGAATAGCTGTATATATCTCCGGTGACCAGCCTGCCTGGATGGATCCTGTCTATGCCGAGTCTCCAGGAATTCCCCAGGGCCAGCTGGGCTATTACAAATATGGCAAAAGCTGTCAAGAGCATTATCATCCCTATGATCTTTACCCAGATAACGTCAATTCCGCTTATCCTTAGAGGTGACAGCCGGGAATAAAAACCTTCATCCAGATGATAAAAAAGCATGAAGGCTATCCATACATTTACCGCCAGGACAGACAGGATGCTGAAAAGGCCGCTTGATTTCTCTCTGCCTGAACCAAATACGATGGCATTAAGTCTTTCTTTCCTTCTCAGGTAAAAGGTCTTTCCCATAAGCAATAACAGGAATACTGCAGTACTTGATATCTGTATCCATCTGACTATCTCATCAAAGATCACAAATAAGACCCCTTCTAATATATATTATTCTAGTCCTTTTCATATGCCCCTCTCTTTTTAGGTCTATATTCTATCTTACTTAACCTGTCAGCACAGGTCTCAGGCATTATATGGTTTATGTTCATACCTGAACCGATCTCGAAACCGGCCCTGGTATTTAGCCTGGGCATTATCTCCAGGTGCCAGTGATAATAACTGCTTCCGCACTGATCCATGGTGCTGTTGTCTATCACAAAATTGTAATCAGGATCATCCAGCAGGGCATAAAGCCTGCCCAGGACTTCCTGGAGTATCCCTGCCAGCCCGTATATCCCCCTATCGTCTATCTCGGCAAAACAGGCCATATGCTTCTTTGGATAGATTATTATATTATAGGGAACTGACGAAGCATACGGGGCCAGGGCTGCAAATTCCTGGTTTTCACAGATGATCCTTTTATCTGCCTTTATCTCATGTTTGATAATGTCACAGTAAACGCATCTTCCCTGCTCCTGGAAATATTTCCTGGATTCTATTATCTTGTTCCTTATATATTCAGGCACAAAAGGTATGGCTACCAGCTGTGAGTGTGGATGTTCAAGCGATGCCCCGGCTCTGGTGCCGTGATTCTTAAATATTATTACCAGCTGATTCTTAAACTGGCTGCTTACATCGATAAACCTCTTCCTGTAGGCCTTTATTATCTTCTCTGCATGCCCCGTATCCATTTTTATTATATTGTCATCATGCCAGGGGGACTCGATTATGACTTCATGCTCGCCTATGCCGTCGATAGAGAGATAGGGTCCTTCCGAATGTGGTTCTTCAAACGACCCTTCCTCAAATGCTTCCATGGACTGGACTGCAGGAAATTTGTTTTTAACAACCCTTACGGCCCAGTTTTTACCGCCGTTTATGACCAGAAGCGGCTCCGGAGTCTGTTCTTCGTTTCCGGCGCAGAAAGGACAATCCGGCTCATATCTTTTGAGCTTGTTTTCAGTTTTTTTCTTTTCAAAACAGTAGGGCCTTTCCCCTCTTTTTTCCGAAAATATAGTCCAGTCTTTTGTGGAAAGGTCCTGCCTTATTACAGATGACATCAGCCATCCTTTCGGTTTAATACAATTATCAATTCCTAAATCACGATTAATATAATAATATTAACAAAAAGATATTAAATCAATTTTATCTATATGCTTATATTATGGAAATAAATATAGAAGATTTTGAAAAGATAGTAGAGGAAGTACTGGAGAGTGTTCCCCAGAAATTCAAAGATAAATTTGAGAATATAGAATTTTTGATCGATGAAGAGAGCGCCAGTCCATTTCTCTCAAAACATACATCAAGGCCTCACTATACCCTGGGCCTCTATCATGGCGTGCCCATGACCCGGAAGACTCACAGGGGACAGCGGTTTCCGGACCGCATAATAATATACAAAAAGTCCATC